>JANXQZ010000828.1 GCA_025353235.1 Bryobacterales bacterium | reverse complement strand
ACGTCGGCAACCTCCGGCAGAGACTGCAGGCGCTGAATAATGTCGGCCGACATGGTGGGGTGCCGGTCGGCGCCAGCAGGCACCGCAGGCCTCAGGTACAGGTCAGCCTGCAAGCTATCGCTCATCCAGAGCAGTACCGTTTGACGAAAGCTGCCCACCATGATTCCCACAGCCGCTGTCATCGCGATCGCAGTGGCAAGCGCTCCCACGAGCACGGAAGTTCGCCGCAGCGATCCGGCGAGGCTCCTGGAGGCGAGCAGGGCTTCCACCCCAAACACCTGGGACTTGGCGGAAGCGAGCGTCGCAACCAGAGCCGGGATCGCCAGCGTGCAAGCTCCGATCAACAGGATAGTCGCGACGTACCCGAATATCGGCCGTCCGCCAATTGGACCCTGCCGCGATGCGAGCCCCGCACCAATGGCCAAAATCGCCGCCATTCCCAAGCTTCGGAACCGATGCAGGCTCACTTCGTGCTCGCGTCGACCGCGCGACATCGCTTCCACAGGCGTGACTCGCGAGGCTTCCCATGCCGGAGAGAGCGCCGACAGCAACGCCACGCCAACTCCCGCCAGCATCGCAAGCGCGGCCAAACCCCAATCCAGCAAAATCGGCGCGGGGCTGCTGCTCACGTATAGCGATTCCACCGTGGCCGCTACCAGCTTCACCGCACCTTCCGCCAATCCTCGACCGAGCGCTAGGCCGATCACGCCGCCCATGAATCCGAAGCACGCCGCCTCGCCCAGGAAGGCAGCCATCACTTGGGCGCGTGTCGCCCCTAACGCGCGCAGAATTCCAATTTCGGCTCGGCGTCGCACCACCGAAACAGAGAGCGTGTTGTAGATCAGGAACGCGCCAACTACGAGCGCGATATAGCTCAGCACGCGCAAGTTCCAGCGGAAGGCGGCCAGCATGCGCCGGTTTTCGTTGGTTCGCGATCCCTGGCGGGCCACTGTAACCCCCGCAGGCAGCGCATTTCGCAGCACAGCCTCCCACTCATCCAAGGATCGGCTTGCGGGAACCTGCACCAGGATTCGATCCACCGCGCCATTCCTGCCGAGCAGGCGCGTGGCTGGGGCTAAATCGACAACGGCCACGTCGCCCGAGCGCCCTGCCAAAACGCCGCGAACTACGAACTCCGCTTGCGTGTCATTGATTGCCAAGCTAAGGCGATCTCCGATTTTGTAGCCCAGTCCATCGCCGACCCACACCGAGTCATCGCGCTGGAAAGAAGACGTGTCGCTGGTCGAAGAAGGCGGCGCGTCGGCGAGCAAATCCACACCGATGAATGGAATGGTTCGGCCGTCTCCCCCAACGCTGGCATAATCCTCAATGCGTGGGCGAATGCGGAGCGCATACGGGAGGGTCGCCAAGCGCGCGACTGTTTCGGCTGGCACACCACCCGTAGCGGTAATCTCAAAGTCGGCGTCGCCCGTTAAGGTCTCCACCGAGGAACGAAACGATCCAGCCGCCGCATTCCCCGCGAGTTCGATCGCTAGAACAACCGCGACTCCCAAGGCCACCGCGAGTGCCGTCAGCAAAGTGTGAAGAGGTTGACGCCGCAAAGGACGGACGATCAGCCGGTCAAACAGGACGATCCGGTTTAGGCGACCCACTACACCACCTGACCATCTCGCAGGCGCACGACTGTGTCGGTGATCCCGGCCGCCTCCAGGCTGTGCGTGGCCATGAGGATCGTGGTGCGGCGCTCGTCGGCAATGTGCCGCAGCAACTGGAGAATCACGTCGCCGGTGGTGGAGTCGAGATTGCCGGTAGGCTCATCGGCAAGCAGGAGCGCTGGTGAGTTCACCAAGGCTCGCGCGATTGCCACCCGCTGCATCTGTCCGCCCGATAATTGGTAGGGCATCCGAGCGGCGAGATCTTCCATTTGTACCCATGCGAGCCGCTCCATTGCCGCTGGACGCACCGCGCGCGCGCCCGCCAGCATGAGTGGCAACTCGACATTTTCGATTACGGACAGAGTGGGCAAGAGTTGAAAGGACTGAAAGATGAACCCGACTTTCTCTCGCCTCAACTTGGTGAGGGAAGAATCGTTGAGAGCGGACGTCTGAACGCCTTCGAGAGTAATGGTGCCCGAGGAGGGGAAGTCCATGGCTCCAGCAAGGTTGAGAAGCGTTGACTTGCCGCACCCGCTCCTGCCTACCAGCGCCACAAACTCGCCGCGTGAGAATTCAGCGGACACGTTCAAGAGGGCAGGCACCGGAGCACCATCCGTAACATATTCTTTTGTCACGTCAGATAGTTGTAAGAGGGAACCCACAAGTTTTATAGATTAGAGGCATCTGCTTTCTGGTTCATCAAATGCTAGGGTGAAGGAGAACAGCTTCGCAAAGCACCCGACCATGACCATCGAAATAACCCGGCCCGAAGTGGAAGCTCTCATCAATCAGCGTCTCCAGAGCGGCGCGTTCAAGGACGCCGAAGACGTGATCCTCCAGGCGCTGCAGTCCACTCCAGCGACGCCACGGATGGATGCCCCGCCCACTAAGGATATCGTCGAACTCTTTGCGCCGTTGCGTGGCCTAAATCTCGACTTCAACCGTCACGCGTCTAACGGTCGTCCGGTAGACATATGACCGGCTATCTCCTCGACACAAATGCTCCTTCCGAACTGAGTCGGGACCGTCCCGATATGCGTGTTGCACAGTGGCTCCGAGCGCAACCCGTTACCCAACTCTTCTTGAGCGCAGTGTCACAATGAATTACTGGTCTGGTTTCATGGCCGCATTCTGCCAGTGACGCGTCTGATAGCTGACCGATGGGGCATGCTGGATGGCGAATGCCAGTTGAGGGGCACCCCACTCAACACGGCCGATGGCATGATCGCCGCCACCGCTCTCGAGTACGGCCTTACACTGGTGACGCTTAACGTCAGGGATTTCTTACGTCTGGGTGTTGTCATTTTTAATCCCTGGGAAGCCATATGAATGCGCTCGTTCTCGAGGTGGACTGTTTTTTTACACCTTTCAATCCGATAGTATGAACAGAGATGCTCAAACCCATCGCCGCACTTATCTGCACACTGTTCCTCCTGACATCCGCTTTCGCCGCCGAACAAACTAAAGCAGACCGCGCGCAGTTAAAGCAGGCCAAGCAGGAACTAGCCGCTCAAACCCATCGCCAAAATGCGAACAAGCATGAACAGCGAAGGTGGCTCAAAGCACAGAACAAAGCGATGAAAAAACTATCCCGTCACAGCAAACCTCGAAAATCCATTCGGGGGTAGAGCCGAGTCGCGCGACAACCGGCGAAAGATGACATCCGGAACGGGTCATCCTATGCCGAGCTTTTCCTTGATCCGCGCCACATCCATGGCACACCCGGCTAGCATTTGCCCGATAATGTCGAGCTTGGTTTCCACCCGGCCCAGGTGAGCGTTGGTCTCGTCAAGTCGTGTATTGCTGCTGAGTATTGCAACGATTGCCACAAGCGCCGTGGCCGAAGCGCTCACGATTGCGGTCACCAAGTTGGAATCCATCAACTTAATCTTACAGGAAGCGGATCATGGTACTCTGGCAAAGAAAAGGCGAACATGAACCTCTCTCTCGGCCTCGAATTAGCACCGCGCGGCGGCGGAGTGGAATCCTCCATCGCTCGTTTCGAACAGTGGATGAAGGCTCCCGATTCACCCATTCGAGCGATCCGTTGCCTGCCTAGTCGCGAGGGCGAGTACGCAGAGATCCCGGAGTCCGTCGCCCTTTCGCTGCGAACCACCCTGGAGCAGCGCGGCATCCCGCAGCTCTACTCCCACCAAGCCGACACATTCCGCGCCACAGCGGAAGGCAAAAACGTCGTCGTGGTCACGCCCACGGCGAGCGGCAAAACGCTCTGCTACAACCTCCCGGTGCTCAACACCATCCTCCAGGATTCCACTGCCCGCGCGATGTACCTGTTCCCCACCAAGGCGCTCGCCGAGGATCAACTCGCCGAATTCCAATCCACGGTCGACGCCATGCGGTCCGATATCCGAGCCTTTACGTACGACGGCGATACGCCTCAGGATGCCCGCCGCGCCATCCGCGAACGAGCTAACGTGATCCTGACCAATCCGGACATGCTGCATACCGGAATTCTGCCCCACCATACCAAGTGGGCAAAATGTTTCGAGAACCTGCGCTACATCGTCATCGACGAACTGCATTATTATCGCGGGGTCTATGGCAGCCATCTCGCGAATGTAGTGCGCCGATTGAAACGCATCTGCGAGTTTTACGGCTCGAAGCCTCAATTCATCTGCTGCTCGGCCACTATCGCCAATCCCAAGGAACTGGCCGAGGCGCTCACAGAATCCGAATTCGAGCTCGTGGACCGCAACGGCGCGCCCAGCGGCGAGAAGTACGTCGTGTTCTACAACCCCCCCGTGGTCAATCACCAACTCGGCATCCGGCGCAGCTACCTGCATGAGACCCGGCGCATCGCCACCGACTTCATCGAGCGCCAACAGCAAACTCTCGTGTTCGCCAACAATCGTCTGGCGATGGAAGTTCTGCTCACCTACTTGCGCGATGCGTGCGAACGCGGTCCGATTCCGGGAGAACGCATTCGCGGTTATCGGGGCGGCTATCTCCCGCGCGAGCGTCGCGAAATTGAGCGCAAGCTGCGCAAGGGAGAGATTCGGGCCGTGGTGGCCACCAACGCGCTCGAACTCGGAATCGACATTGGGTCGCTGGACGCGGTGGTGATGGCCGGCTACCCCGGTTCGATCGCCTCAACGTGGCAGCGGGCCGGTCGCGCGGGCAGGCGGCAAACTACCTCGCTCGCCGTTCTGGTGGCCTCCAGCGCTCCGCTCGATCAGTATATTATCGAGCACCCCGACTACTTCTTCGACCGGTCTCCAGAGCATGCCTACATCAACCCGGACAACCTGGAAATCCTGCTGAACCATCTCAAGTGCGCGGTCTTCGAACTGCCCATCCGCGACGGCGAGAAGTTCGGCTCGCACGACACGGGCGAGCTTTGCCGATTTCTTGACGAAGAGATGCATCTGGTGCATCACTCGGGCGAGTGTTGGCATTGGACGTCCGATACCTATCCCGCCGATGCCGTCGGCTTGCGGGCAGTTACGAGCGATAACTTTGTCGTGATCGACATTACGGGCGAGCACAAAGTGATCGCTGAAGTCTCATTCCCTACAGCTCTCACGACGCTGCACGAGAAGGCCATCTACCTTCATGAAGCGAGACAGTTTCAAGTTGAGAAGTTCGACTACGATGGCCGCAAAGCCTACGTTCGCAGCGTGAACTGCGACTACTTCACCGACGCGATCGATTACACGCAGGTGAAACAACTCGAGGAATTTGAGTCCATTGAAGTGAACGGCGCTTGGTCCGTGCATGGCGATGTGCGCGTGAACCGGCAGGTGGTCGGGTTCAAAAAAATCAAGTTCTACACAATGGAGAATGTAGGAGCGGGCAACCTATCGATGCCAGAGCAGGAAATGCACACGACGTCGTTCTGGCTGCATTTCCCGGGCGCGTTTCTGGAGAAATTTCCCGACCTCTCACCTACCGAGCGGCTAAACGGCTTAGTTGGACTGGCCAATGTTTTGAGAACAATCGGTTCGCAATTGCTCATGTGCGATCCGCGCGACTTGGGGTTGGCCATCACGGAAGACATCTCCAAGGGCACCCGAATCTTCGAGCCGGACCTCTTCCTGTACGACGCCTATCCGGGCGGCATCGGACTCAGCGCGCCGCTCTTCAAGCTAACGCCGAAGTTGCTGGCGGGAGCGCTGGAGGCGCTGCGGAGTTGCTCATGCGAGGCGGGCTGCCCAGCCTGCGTTGGTCCTATCGGAGAAGTAGGCGAACGGGGCAAAGAGTCAGCCCTGCGAATCTTGGGCGAGCTGATCAGGGTCTGATTCGGCCCGATGAATCGATCGGCAGTCGACGGCCGCCCCACTCCACCGTGTTGCCGAATAGTCCCGCAATCCATACGGCTACTCCATACAAATCGCGCGCAGGAATCAGCCAGAAGTAGCGCAACACGTCTCGATTGCGTATGACAAACCATCCACCCACGATGGCCATACACAGGCGAATCGCGATCAGCAAAGCCGCAGTCCACCACATGCTGGCGAGCAAAGCCGCCAAAGCCCAGAGACTCGCGAAAGTGATCGGAAGTCCGAGGTAGCCGTCGCGGCGCGAGCATCGAATCGTGCGAGCCCAGCGCACTTGATGGCTCCAGATCGTGCTCCAATGATCGTCGTGCAGGCGCGTTTGCACGACAACTGGCGAAATAAGATTCTTGCGGCCAAGCTGGTGGATCCTTGCGCCAAGCTGATAATCGTCGGCGAGGTAATCGGCCACCGCCGCAAATCCGCCGATGGCGTCCAGGTCCGCTCGCCGGAATGCCAGCGTCGAACCGAACCCAAATTCAGACACGCCGACCAGAGGAGCCACCAGGGCGCTGGGCGCGAAATCCGTTGCCACGCCCAGAGCTTCAAACCGGCTTGGCCAGGAGTCGCCGACAGCACGGTAAAGGCAGGTCACCAGACCTATCTTCAGATCAGCGAGGGGAGCAGTCACTGCCTGGATATACTCGGGCGGCACAACAATATCAGCGTCGTTGACGATGATGATTGGAAAGCGAGCCTGCTCCACAAGGTCCATCAGCACGCCTACTTTCGGATTGGCGGTCTGCGTTGAGCAGACGAAATGCTGGACGCCCGCTCGCTCCATTTCAGGGATCGCGGAATCGTTGGGATCGCGATGGCCGAGCAGCAGTTCGAAGCTGGGGTAATCTTGTGCGAGATGAGACTGCAAGGCCTCGTGGAACCCCGCCTTCAAACCCCGCACCGGCTTCAAGATGGAAACGCCGACTTCGTTAACCGAGCCGTGAGCGTAAGCGAGCGGTTTCGAACCCTTATGCCGCAAGCAAGCGATCAGAGCCACAATCTGGTAAGCAGCCGCAATGGCGCAAATTCCGCCCAGAACCCAGTTCACAGCGCGAGCAGCGCGACGCCGCAGGCCACCAGCCCCGCTCCGGCCCAGCGCTTTACATCCACGTGCTCTTTCAAGAGCAGCTTAGCGAGAATCGTTTCCAGCACCACGCTCGCCGCGCTCGCCGGAACCGCGAAACTTAGGTCGGCCACCGAGAGCAGCTTCATGAATGCAAAGAACGACACCGCCATAAAGAACACCGCGACGATCAAGTACTTGCGACTCGCCAGCTTGCCCAGCAATAGCCGCAAGTGGCCGGGTCGAAAATCGTCGACCTCACCCACGCGCTTCATCTCAATAGTCTGCAGAATATCGCCCAACACCGTGCTGCCCACGATCACGGCCACCAGCAACCATTCCATCAAGCCGAAGTCTCCGGGTGCCCAGGCGTAGTGCGCGGACTCGTTGTCCCAACCAAAACCATGCCCCCAATAATGCAAAGCGTCCCGATCCAGCGGGCGGGAGTCACTGCCTCATTAAAGAAAAACCTGCCGATCAACGTGATGAGAACGTATCCGATGGATGTAACTGGCAGGACATAGCTCAAGTCCGCCCAACTCAGCAGAGTCATGCGGCTGAGCATCCAGAGAACGAGCAACGACACACCTAGGAAGACGAACGGATTGAAGAAGGCTTTGAGATACATCAGCGGGGAGAGCGATAGCCCTTCAGCCTGATGCTGCATGCCAAACTTCAGGGCCGAGTCACCCAGCACGTTCGTGATAATTACGATAAAGGTGAAGACTCGCGTTTTGACGTCGCGCACTCCAACATCAAGAGACACGTTCTTCGGCGCCGCTTAAAACCCC
>JANXQZ010000816.1 GCA_025353235.1 Bryobacterales bacterium | reverse complement strand
TGGTCCCATTTGAACCGAAAGAGGGAAGACCTGTTTATTGTAAAGAATGTATGTTTAAAATAAAAACTGGAGAATTAAAGCCCGAACAAGGTTTCGTGGCTACGCGTTCAGCAAATCAACGTCCCGATCAAGAGACCATCGTCGGCACACTTGGAAATCTAGCTGATCGGGTGGAAGCCGCGCACCTCAAACCACCAGCCACCATCATCATCGGGGAAGTAGTCGCCTTGCGCGATAAGCTGAGCTGGTTCGAGAAACTACCCTTGTTTGGCAAGAAAATCGTAGTCACTCGCGCATCCGATCAGGCTGCGGAGTTCTCCGCAAAGCTGCGAGCGTTAGGTGCTGACGTGGCGGAACTTCCAGTCATCTTGATAGAAGCTCCCGCCGATTGCGGCCCCATCGACCAGGCGATTGAACGTCTGCACGAGTACGATTGGCTGATATTCACCAGCGTCAATGGCGTGCGATTTTTCATTGACCGGCTGGATCGGTCCTCTAAAGATCTTCGCTCCCTGCGATCGCGGATCTGCGTCATCGGACCCGCAACTCGGGAAGCGGTCGAGGCGCTCCATCTGAAGGTGGATCTGATGCCGACCGAGTATGTCGCTGAGAGCGTGGTAGCTGCGTTCAATTCGCATCGGGTGGCGGGAAAGCGCATCCTGCTGCCTCGCGCAGCCGTCGCGCGGGATCTGATACCAGCCGCGCTCTCAAAAATGGGGGCGTCAGTAGACGTCGTGGAAGCTTATCGCAACGTCGTTCCCGAGTCGGCCCAGGCAAGAGCACAAGAGATTTTCCACTCCGCCCGAAAACCCGATTGGATCACGTTCACCAGTTCCTCCACAGTCAAGAATTTCCTCGCGCTAGCAGGACGCGAATGCCTCCAAGGCGTGCGGATCGCATCCATCGGACCGGTGACTTCGGGGACTGCGCGCATGCACGGGCTAATGGTGGACGCCGAGGCAAGCGTATACACTACCGACGGTTTGATAAATGCGGTTCAGCAGCTTGCTTCCCAATAGAGCGGCTTACGATCCGAGCAGGTTCAGCTTCTGCACTGCGTCCTCGATCCGGCTATCGTACACAAGCGCAGCATCCGGGTCGCCCTCCTCATAATTCACCGCGCGCAGAGCATACCAACTTAACCCCGCAAACGGAATGGCTCCTAAAAAACGGATAGGCTGCAGCAGCATCCAGTGCTCGATGTGGGAAGTCATGCTCGTGAACACAAAAAACCCAATTACATACACGACAATCACGCTAATTGCGTTGTTCTGAAAGGACGGCATGGCACAGGCGAACGGGATTTTGCGGAAACGAATCAGCAGCGTCTCGATCAGCAGCAGAGACATCGCCGTCACCACCGCGCCCTCCAGCAGGCCCACCTGCGGACCCCAGAGCACCGAGTACGCAACCAGGCTGGGCAGAATTACTCCCGGCACCAGAAAGCTCAGGATGAGTTTTCGGGCCACAGCCGAGCCGTCGCGAATCGCCCGGTCCACGGTCAATCGGAAAATCCAGTTAGACGTCAACCCTGCCGGTAGCTCAAAGGTCAGGCGCAACCCGGCTACGAGGAAATACACTACACAGAGTGGTGCCGCAAGCAGGTCCGCATGCGGAATCGTGCTGATGGCTCCGGGCTTGGCTGCAGGCACGGACATGATCGATTGCGCGGCCGTGATCAATCCGAGCCCGGCAAACGCACCAATCAGAATACAGTGCGTTTCGCTGCGAAAGAGCGCGCGCAGCCCGAAGTGGTAGCAGGCTCTCTGGAATGGATCCTTCAGCAGGATGCGGTCAAGCAGCGCGGAACCGAGTTGCAGCCTTGTGCGGGAAGGTGTCTGCCGGCGATCCGACGACTCAGGAATACGCCGAAAGTACTGGCGATAGCCGAGCGCCCCAAAGAACGCCGCCAAGCCGAACACCAGTGCCAGCGCCTTCAGAGCCAGTGAGGCAAGTTGGGCCAGTTCCCCGAACGCCTTGCCTTGGAAGGATTGATAGAGCGCTAAGTACCACACTGGCGGCAACCACCGGACATACGAGTGGGGATTCGCAGCAAGCTTCGCGAGTTGAGGAGGCACCGAAAATATAGAACAAAGCATCGCCATCAACGCGATCATGATCGCGAGCCGCACGAAGAGCGAGACCTTGCGGAATGCAGCATGCGGCAAGCAGGACAGCAGCGCTCCGATGATTGCAAAGCACGCGAAAAACGTGAAGGCGCTCGCGAGGATGACAGTTGCCGCGTGCGCACCCACGAAGGCCACATAGCCGATCAGCGTACCCCCTTCAGCGATCACCACCATGGGAAACAGCAGCGCAGACACCGCGTTCACGTCGATCGCGAAGATGCAGGCCAGCAGAGCGATAGCGGCAAGATTAGCGACGTAAATGTTTCGAGCGGGGATCGGGAGCGGTGCGAGGTTCGCGTAATCCTGCAGGCTCGGGAAAATTCGATCCCATTTCAGCGTGACCACAACACCCGTCACCACCATGGAGAAAACGACGAAGAAATATTTGTCTGGAATGGATGCAATGTAGTGATCGAAAGCGCGACCGTTGCGAAAATAGCGCAACAGCGACGAATACTTATCGAACAAAGTGATGGAGACGAACGCGCCGGGAACGGCCAGAATGGCGAGCAGGCCACCAATTCCTAAATTCAGATCCGACTCGCCGGAATCTTGACCGGCGTTCACGATTACAGCCGCGAAGTGCGCGACGAGTCTGGCGAACGGCTTGTCCCGCCACGGGCTAGTGGCCATGAGTCCTAATCAACATGACTCAGCAGGGTGCCTGCACAGCAGCCACGATGTTCGCGGCCAAGCCATCCGAATCCACGCGCTCCGTGAGTTGCAGAAAAGCTTCTTCCAGCGCGGGGGCCATGCCTTTGGACCGAATATCCTCGATAGCGCCGCACGCCACTACCGCCCCTTGGCGCAGGAGCACGAGATGAGTGCATAGTTTGTCCACTACTTCCAGGACGGGTGAACAGAAAAAGATGGCCTTGCCGGAATGCGCCAGCAGCTTGATCACCTGACGGAAAACCAGCGCCATGCTGACGTCTAATCCGGAGAACGGTTCGTCCAGGATGAGCGCGTCCGGATCATGCATCAGCGCCGCAATCAGCATGATCCGCTGGCGCATTCCCTTCGAGTAGGAAGAAATCGGCGAGTGGCGATGGGGGAACATCGCGAAGTCGTTCAGCATGGAATCAGCTTTAGCCTTAAGCCGCTTGGCATCGATTTCACGCAGAGTGCCCACCAGCTCCAAATATTCCCATCCCGTCAGGAACGAGTATAGATTCGCCTCTTCGGGTGCGTATCCAAGTTTGCGTTTGTAAGCTGGCAAGTCCACGTTGATGTCGCGGCCTCGATACAGGACATGACCCGTGCTCGGCTCCAAGAGCCCAGTGAGCATTTTGACGGTCGTGCTTTTGCCGGAACCGTTGGGTCCCAGGTACCCCAAAATGTCGCCCTCGCCGATGGAAAAGCTGACGCTTGAGACCGCAGGCAGCCCGGCGTAGCGCTTGGTGAGTTGCCGGGCTTCGAGGACCACCATGTTGGAATTGGACACCGTCCACGGCCCGCCGGTTCCCTGCTAGGGCTTATCTCTCGATCATTACTTCATCCGCATAGCACCAGCCCCAATCTTCGCCGCGCTCGAATGACCATACAATGGGGTGCTTAGTCGCCTTGAAATGTTTGGTTGCATGCTGATTCTTGGAGGAGTCGCAGCAGCCCACATGACCGCACTCCGCGCACAGGCGCAAGTGGACCCATCGGTCGCCCGTTTTCATGCACTCTTCGCACCCCTGCGTGTGCGGCTTCACGTCTCGTATCTGATCCAAATGGCTGCACTGTGGCTTCATATCTTCTCCTTGGGTGGTGTCAGCGGCAAACTAACTTGAAAGCGCGTATCGCCGGGCCGGGACGTCACGGTAATAGACCCGCCGTGGCGAAGTGTCACGACGCGGTAGGAGATGTCCAAGCCCAAGCCTGTGCCGCTCCCCATTGTCTTTGTAGTGAAAAATGGCTCGAAGATTCGCGGCTGAATCGCGGGCGGGATGCCTGGCCCGGTATCGCCTACTTCCACCGTCACTCCGTCGTCCGAGCGAGCCGTGCGGATGGTGAGCCGGCCCGTGCCGTCCATGGCATCCAGCGCGTTAGCAATCAGGTTGGTCCAGACTTGGTTCAACTCGCTGGCGAAGGCGAATATGCGCGGTAGACCGCGGTCATAATCGCGGACCACCTCCACCCCGCCCTTCAGCCTCGGGCTGAACATCTTCAGCGTGCTCTCAATCCCTTTATGGATGTCTATCTTCTGAAACGCTGCCTGATCCATGTAAGAGTACTCTTTCATGGCACCCACCAAATCCGAAATTCGCGCCAGGCTCGTCTCTACCTCCATGCTCAAATCCATCATCTGGAGAGTGGCTTCCAGCCATGTGACGGCAGCAGGCAAAACCTTTTTGTCGAGCACTCCGGCCAGATCGTCCAACTGCGCAAGCGTCATCCCGGATCCAACCAGGACCGAAGCCGCATCCCATCCCCGGTCCACGCCATGGGATTGCAGCCGGGCGCTGAAGACCTCTTCACGATCGCTCCGATCCATGCTGTCGAGCGGGTTCAACCCTGGCAGTTGCTGAAGCAAGCTCCTCTGGAGGGCCAAGACATGATCTCGCTGCTCGGAGGTAAAGCGGCAGTCGTATTGCATCGAGAGAGTCTGCACGTTTCCGATGGCTTCTTTCAACACGCTATTCGCGCGCGACGCCGCCGACGCTGGGTTGTTCAGCTCGTGCGCGAGCCCGGCGGATAACTTTCCAAGCGCCGCAAGCTTTTCCTGTTGCACAATGAAGCCGGAAACCTCTTGGCTTCTGAGCGTCATCGCGGTGAGAATCGTTTTCCGCACCGATTCTGAAGCGATGGTCCTCAAGGCTGCCACTGGGATGCTAATTACCTTAACCGGACCAGCCGCGTAGGCGCTGGCTACGGACGGAGCGCCCGCCAGCATGGAGATTTCGCCAATGAAATGTCTGGGGCCGTGTACCGCCAGCAATTGGCGATCCGGGCCAATCTGCTTGCTGACCCGCACCTCGCCTTCGAGCACGGCCGAGAAGGGATAATCAACGGTCCCTTCCTGGAGAATCTGTTCGCCATCCGCAAATTCCCGGACTTGCCCTAGTTGCTGGAGTTGCTCCAGGATCTCAGGCGGCAGAGTCGGGAATAGCGTCTCTTTAGTGGGGTCGTGGACCATGCGGCTGCTAAACTAAGTCTATGTCTAAACAGTACCCCGGTCCGCCTTCTATGTTGATCGATCCGAAGAAATCGTATTCGGCGACGTTCACAACATCGCGCGGAACGATTGTCTGCGACCTGTTCCCGAAAGAAGCTCCGAACACAGTCAACAACTTCGTTTTTCTAGCTCGCGAAGGATTTTACGATGGCACCAAGTTCCATCGCGTCATCAATGATTTCATGATTCAGGGCGGCGATCCGGAAGGTTCGGGACGGGGTGGTCCAGGCTATAAGTTTGCCGATGAGTTGAAAGGCGATTTTAAGAAGCATCAGGTCGGCTCGCTTTCGATGGCAAATGCCGGACCGAATACAAACGGCAGCCAGTTTTTTATAACGCATGTAGCCACAGCCCATCTCAAT
>JANXQZ010000809.1 GCA_025353235.1 Bryobacterales bacterium | reverse complement strand
CGCCAACTCCTCTTCCAAAGCTGAGCGTCTTCGCTCCGGGCGCGGCCAAGCGGGGATCGCTGGTTGAAATCGGCGTGAGTGCCGACGCGACTCCGGCTGAAAACCACATCTTCCACGTAGACGTCTTCACTCCTCAGGGTTCACGAGTTCTTTATTATTCCGGCAATCTGGTCGCAAATGGCGGGCACGCACGGAAACTGCTCCCTCTGGCAGTTGAGGATGCCGCGGGCGATTGGAAGATACGCATACGCGATGGCTTCACAGGCGAAGTAAAAGAACTCACACTCGCAGTGAACTGAGATGCGCCGCCCCATAATCGCCGCCCTGTTACTCGCGTGTTCAATAGGTAGTACCGAAGCCCAGGTGTACTCGCCGCGCGTTCTGAAGAAAGGCCAGCCCGATACGAGCAATCTCTCGGCGCTTGCCCAAGGTATCTTCACGCAATCGGACGCGCGCACTGCTCGCCAGAAAGCCGAAGCAATCTGGCGCTTTTTTCTCACTGACGGCCGCTTCGTAAAGCCTGGGATGATTTACCACATCGCGGGCTGGGCGTACGAGGAGCCTACTGGTGAAGTGCTCGATCCCGTGAAGCTGCTGAACAGCTACGGTTTCGGGCTTTGCTATCACATCGCCCCGCTGCTCGAGAGCGTCTTCAAAGCCAGCGGATTTGCCGACGCGCGCGTTTGGTTTCTCACTGGACATACTGTGGCCGAAGTCTTCTACGACGGCGGCTACCACTACTTCGATTCCGACATGATGGGCTATAACTCCATTGGCATGGCGGGCCCGCTGAAAGGGCGTCCGGTGGCTTCAGTTCATCAAATCGAACTCGACGGCAGCATCATCACGGGTAAGCTGGCCGGACCCAAGCAGGCGGATCTTGCGAATGTGGATTCCCCTTGGTATCCCGCCGACGTGCGTGCGCATGCGATCGGCGACTTGGCCTCGCTGTTCACCACTACCAACGACAACTGGGTGTATCCGTTCCAGCGCTACGAAGCGGGGCATACGATGGACTTCGTCCTGCGTCCCGGTGAACGGCTGGTCCGCTATTTCCATGCTGAACCACAAGGTCTCTACTATCTTCCGTATCGCTTCGATGGAACGTCCTGGAGGGAGTTTCCTCAGGAGATCGCTGAATACAAAATCCGTACTGCAGATGGCCCCGGGAGTCAGAAGGATCCGCGCCGCTGGGCTACGGGAGTGCAGCAGTATCGGCCGCCTGCGATGACGACGAACACCGAAGTATATTCGATGCCGTGCCCTTATGTGATCATCGACGCGAGCTTTCAAATGAACGCCTCTCTGCGCGATGCGGCGGCCCGGGTCGCGATTGAGACGTCGACAGACGGCGGGCACACGTGGACAGAGGGGGCAACGCTCGCAGGTCCCCATGAGGGAGTCTGGATCGCGGCGCCGGCAGTGTTGACGAAATCGGAACACGGTAGCCGCAATGCGGTGTCGGGCGCTTATGGCTATCTAGTGCGGATCACTAGAAAGGGTGCGGAAATCCAAGGTCTGACGCTAACCACTCGTTTTCAGTTGAATCCGCGAACGCTGCCGGAACTCTATGCTGGGGAAAACGAAATGGACTATTGGTCGAGTGGAGCGGGCCGCTGGGAGTTGCCGATCAGCGTGCCGGACATCAAGCGGTTCGCGGCTCGTATGGAAAATTCCGGCTTAGTTGATTCGGGCGGGCAGAGTTATATCGGGAACTTGGGCGCAGGGCGAGGTGAGATCGTGCTTGCGTTGGAAGCGCCGGACGGCGGGGACGTCAACGGTTTCGATGTTGGCGGGCGCTTCCTGGATTTGCGCGACGGCTTGGCTCCCGATAAGTTTACGGCAGAGGTTCGCAAGATTACGCCCTGGCCCGCAGCTGGAGAGCCGCAGGCGGCTTCCCTCGCATGGTCCGCTTCCATTGAGGGTCCCTATCGAACGCTCTGGGCTTATGATCCTCGCCTGAAATGGAGAGATAACCAGCCCATCGACCGAACGCTCCGCTGGCCGCAAGTGGACCGGCAGGTTCGCAATCTCGCACACGGGACACGCCGAGGTTACATCCGTTATCAGCTGCAAGGGATGGGGCTCGATACGGTGCGCTTGGCGGCAGTCCGTTCCGGGTTGCAGTCGGGCAGTCCACTTCAGATTACGCACGTCTGGAACGAGAACGGCAAGCGGCGTGAAAGGGCTGAACTTATTCGAGCCGGGCAGGTACACAGCACATACCGAATCAGAATTCCTTTGGACGCAGTCGTCTCGAATGAAGCGTTGATTTTCGAGAGTCTGGCGGACAAGCGGTAGCGAGATGCTCCTTGGATTGCTGTTGCTGAGTGTGCTGGAGAGCCGATTTGCTTTGCGCGACGTGCCTCTTGAAGCAAACCCGAATTCTGTTTTCTGGCGCGGGCCATCCGCCGCTTTCGTGGATACCGATAACTACGGCAAGCAGCAGCCAGGACATGCAAGCGAAGTGCGCTCGCGCTGGACGGAGTCGAATCTGTACTTCCAGTTCACTTGTCATTACCGAGAGCTCTATCTGCATCCTCACCCGTCGCGCATTATGGAGACGAATGGATTGTGGGACTGGGATGTGGCCGAGGTATTCATCGGCTCTGATTTTCGAAACATTCAGCGATATCATGAGTTCGAAATGTCCCCGCAAGGGGAGTGGCTTGATATCGATGTCGACTTAGCGCGTCCTCATCCGGCCAATGGCTGGTTGTGGAACTCCGGCTTTTCGGTGACTGCGGCCATTGATGCCAAAAACGGCGTTTGGTATGGAGCCATGCGCATTCCATATCGCTCGGTGGATGAGCGGTCGGCTGCCGGTGGAAACCTCTTGCGATTCAACTTCTACCGTGAGCAGGGGCCGCCAAGTCGGCGTCTTGAGATAGCGTGGCAGCCGACGATGCAGCGCAGCTACCATGTGCCGGAACGTTTCGGAACTTTAAGACTGGTGCCCTGAATGACGCGACGCAGTTTGTTTCTAGCCTCCTTAGTTCTGCTGCTGGCGGGTGGAGCGCCCGCCCCAAGCGTTACCCTGCCTGCTCTGCTTGATCTGCTGCATGGTGAATGGAAGGCTGCGCCAGCGATGGACTACATGCGGCGGGTCTACTCCACTGATCGCTTCTTCACGTTTCCAAAGTTCGCAGAAACGTCGCGCTACCTGGAATCGGCAATGCGGCAGATTGGTCTCCAGCAGATCGAAATCGTCAATGCACCTGCTGACGGCGTGACGAAGGTCGGTTACTGGACTGAACCGCTCGCCTGGGACGTAAAGAACGCGACTTTGGAACTGCTCGATGAGACCCTTTCCGCACAGCAGCGCACGCTCGCGGATTACGCACAGGTGCCGTCATCCCTCGGCATGTGGAGCGGCTCGACGTCGAAGGAAGGAGTTGTCGCCGAGATCGTTGCCGTCACGCCTGACAACATCGGCAAATTGGACTTGCATGGAAAGCTGGCGCTGACGGACGTTAATCCAGCGGGCATTAAGTGGCTCCTGGTGAAAGCGGGCGCGCTCGGCTCGATCAACACATTTACCGAAAATCCCGCGCTGGCCAACGGACGCCAGTGGATCAATGCCTGGGGCGACGATGGGTGGGCCTACACCGCGCGCAGCACTCCGCTGCTGAGCTTTTCCATTACTCCCGACCAAGCACGGGTTGTTCGTTCGCTGCTGCAACGCGGCCCGGTTCGCGCTCGCGCCATGGTTGATACGCGCTACTACGCCGGGGCGTATCCGTATGTTACCAGCGTTATTCCAGGCATCACGCAAGAAGAAGTGCTCACGCTCGGCCATACCTCGGAGCAGGGTGCCGAAGACAACGCCACGGGCGTCGCCGCCACGCTGGAAGCGATGGCCACGCTGCAGCGGCTGATCTCGTCCGGCAAGCTGCCTCGGCCCAAACGAAGCATACGCATTCTGTCGATGGGGGAGATGTATGGGTCCATGCACTACGTGGAACATAATCGCGAACGAATTCGCCGCACGGTGGCGGCAATGTGCGTCGACACGCCCGCAGCGTCTTATGACTTGGCCGGAACCGAATACACCTTCTACATGAATCCGCACGTTTCCAAGGATTTCACGGATGGCTTCATCCTCAAGGTCGCGACTGCGCATCTGGCCAGCGTCAAGCGCCCTTGGCACGAGAAAGAGTTCACCACGGGAACCGACACGTACATGGCGGAACCGATGGTCGGCGTGCCCACGGTTTGGGGATACAGCGGCAGCGGTGTGGAGACGCACCACAATAGTGAGGACACGCCGGATCGCGTGGACGCTCGGTCCCTGCGCGACATCTCGATCATCGATGCGGCCTTTCTTTACTTCGTTGCGAACGCGGGGGAGCCGGAAGCTGTGTGGCTTGCGCAAGTTAGCGAGAGCCGCGGGTATGGCCAGGTAGGGAGGCGTTCTGCGACGGTTCTTGATGGCGTTGCGGGAGCGACTACGTCCCCGCAGCTCGCGTCCGTTATTCGCGATGCAAATGAACAAATCGATTATGCGGTGGATCGGGAAACGCAGGCCATCCGAAGCGTGCTACGGCTTGTATCCGAATCCAGAAAAGATACCGTAGCGAAGGGTTTGAACGCCGCAGCGGACAGGCTGAAAGCATTCGGACGACAACAGCGCGAGCGAATCCAGTGGGCGGCCGATCAGCGCGCCCGACAGCTTGGGGTGAGTCTCATTGCAGCGCACGTGCAGCAACCGGATCCGGCAGAGTTGAAGATCATCGTAAAGCGAAAACGCTTCGGAACCTTGCCGCTGGACGATCTTCCGCAGGATCAATGGGAAGGCTTCCCATCGGGCGCATGGGCTGCGGTTCCCACCATCGCTTTGTATTGGTGCGACGGCCACCGCAACTTGGCTGAAGTGATCCGATTAACGCGCTTAGAACTTGGCGCTACCGAGTTTGACTTCGTGGGGTATTTCCGCTTCTTGGAACGTCACGGATATGTGGAATTCGCAAACTAGCTGCGGGC
>JANXQZ010000795.1 GCA_025353235.1 Bryobacterales bacterium | reverse complement strand
AAATCGAGCCGCTTCTGCGCCTCCGCCACCACGATCGCGTACTTGCCATCCGGCGTGTAATACATGTTGTAGGGATCCTGCACCGGAATGGTCTCGCCCTTCTTCCCAGTTGCCGGATCGATTCTCGTCAAGCTATCGCCGAGGTCATTCAACACCCAGAGAGTCTTCAAATCCCACGACGGGACCACGTGTTGCGGCTGCCTGCCTACGTCGAAATGGTCTACGACTTTGTAAGTCGCGGGATCGATCACGTCCACGGTGTTGCTGCCGCTATTGGGCACATATATTCGCGAAGGGAAGTTCCTTACCACAGGGCTGAGTTTGCCAACGTGATCAGCCGCATAAATGTCCGCAGGGTTCAACACCGGGGGCATGCCGGGGAGGGGAGAGTCGCTCGAATCGTGTATCGCAGCACCCGCTGCAATGGCGCAAGCGCAAGACAAAATTCGGGCGAAGGTATGAAAGCTAAAGGTCATGTTTGGGAGTGTTAACTCCAGTCTACTTTAGGGTGCATCGTGTGCCATTTCGTAGCTCGCTCAAAGGCCAGCGCAACCCGCAGCGGCGTGCCTTCCTGGTACAAGTGGCCGGTGAATACCAGGCTGGCAGGCAATCCGCTCAGAAACCCGCATGGAACCGCCATCTGCGGATGCCCTGTGAGATTGGTGATGGTCAGGCCGGCGCTGAAGGGCGGTGAGACCAGCACATCCCAATCAGCCATCAGGCCATCCATTTCGCGCATAAGAAGGGTGCGGGCCCGCTGTGCGCGAATGTATTCAACCGCAGGAATCATGCGCGACGTGCGGAAGGTATTTGGCCAGTCATTGGGTGCCTGACCCTTCAACTGATCCACTCCGCCGCTGCGCGTTAAATCATCGAAGGCAGCGGCTGCTTCGGCAGACAGAATAATGCGCAAAGGCGCGAAGTCGAATTTTGGAAGCTCCATTGCCTTCAGCACCGCGCCAGCCGCCTTCAGATCGGCCAAAGCCTGCTCGTAAACTTTCTTCTGATCGTCTTTCATGCGGTCGAACTCAGACTGAATTACGCCGATTCGCAGATCCTGGATGCCAAGCTTCGGCTGCCACTCGAAAGGGGCATCCACTACGGCCAAGTCGCGATTGTCAGAGCCGCGGATCTGCTGGAATACCAGCGCGCAATCTTCGACAGTACGGCAGATTGGGCCGATCTTGTCCATCGTCCAACTCAACCCCATGGCACCGAAGCGGCTGACGCGTCCGTAGGTGGGCCGCATGCCCACCACGCCGCACCGCGTGGCAGGCGAGACGATGGAGCCCAGCGTTTCCGTCCCAATCGCGAAGCCGACCAGCCCGGCTGCGGTTGCCGAAGCCGATCCCGCTGACGAACCGCTGGAAGTCTGCTCCAGGTTCCACGGTGTCTTGGTCATCCCGCCGAACCAGAGGCCGCCCTGCGCCAGCGCTCCCATCGAGAGTTTCGCTAGCAGAGGCGCACCCGCCTGCCGCAGCTTTTCCACTACGGCGGAGTCGTAATCGAACACCTGATTTTGAAATGGCTCGG
>JANXQZ010000793.1 GCA_025353235.1 Bryobacterales bacterium | reverse complement strand
AAAACCAAACAGACCCAGGACCCTATACCCATTGGCCAAGCAGGCTATGCCCCGTATAGTCCAGACATGCCTACCTGCAAACTCGATCTCACCCCGGAACTCCTCGGGGAAATCGAAGTCACCAGCCGCCCTTTCGTCACCATGTTATGTCTGGGTTTGTCAGACAGCCTAGCGCTGCTGGCTTCGGTCGGTCTTGGAACATTAGTCAAATCGATCTTCCACCCTGGTCTTGTCTTTGAGAATTATCTGAGGTTGTGGCCCTTTCTGTTTGTATTCCTGATCGTCTACAAGGTAATCGGTCTCTACTCGATTGTGGGCCTGAGTCCGCGAGAAGAGCGCCGCCGAGGCTCCATTTCCTCGGCCATTCTCTTCCTCCTGCTGGGAGCGGTCACGATGTCAGTGCGCGGAGCCCAACAGCAGTTTACGTGGACCCTCTTTCTCGCCATCGGAATTAGCGTCATGCTGCTGCCTTTCATGCGGACTGTCACTCGCCGGCTCTTCGCATTTCGCGATTGGTGGGGATATCCGGCGGTCATTTTTGGAGCGGGAGAAGCAGGCCAGAGAATCCTGCGAGCCATCGGCGCCGATTCGGCCATGGGCTTGAAACCGCTAGCTTTAGTCGATGAAAATTCGACCTGCAGCCACCTGGGCGGCATTCCGGTATTTGACAGCTTCGAGAAGGCCCGGAAACTGGTGACGGGCCGCAGTGCCTACGCCGTGTTCGCCGCTAGAGACATCCCAATGCCGGAGCGCGATAAGATCATTGATCGATACAGCGAATATTTTTCCCATGTTTTGCTGATTCCCGAACTGAACGGGCTATCGAATCGATGGATGAGCTCGAAGAACATTGGCGGAAGCCTCGGTCTGGAACTCAGAACTAGCGATTGGAAGTGGATCTTGGGCCGCGCGACCGCGTGAGGAACCCAGAAAAACAGGAAAGACAAATTGTCCGCCCAGCTCGAATCTATCTGCGATACTCATATCAGTCTCACGTGTGATACAAATCAAGTCATAGGCATCGGGCGTGAACCTAGGAAAAAGGGCAGTTGACTAAAAAGGAGACTCATTGAGTAATATAGAAGGCATTATCACTCAGCTTGAAACTGACAGGTCTGCCATTGACCGAGCAATCTCGGCATTGCGCGAAATCTCTGCACAGACCAGGAAGGCGGGGCCCGGACGGCCGCCATCCAATCCCGCTGCGCCGAAAAAGCGCAAAATGAGCGAGGAAGGGCGACAACGGATCGCCGAGGCGGCTCGGCGTCGCTGGGCAGCCCACAATGCGGCCGCCGGGAAAGCGCCAAGCTCAGGAAAAAAAGGTGCGAGCAAGAAGAAGGCTGGCCGGAGGAGAGCGGTAAGTCAGGAAGCAGCTCCCGAGGAAACAACTTAGCAGTTTAGGTATGTAAGCAGGGCACCGCCTCGAAAACCTGGTGCCCTTACACCGACGGGGCGAACAAGTCAGCCGCGAGAACCCGCAGTCCGTCTTCGCCCCAACACGCCGAGCGCGGCCAATCCCAGCGCGAAGAGCAGGATCGATGCCGGTTCGGGTGTGTTAGTAGTGATCGTCAGAGTCTCCGCGCCCAGGCGGATGATGTTCCCGCTGGTTTGCGTGGCGGTAACTGCTAGCGACCCGGATCCGAGCGCTGCAAAGGCGCCCGGTTGGAAGGTGTAGCTGAAAGGCGTTGGGATGAGCCCTGTATCGCAGATCGCCAGAGCGGGACAAGAGCCGGCCAGAATGCCGCCGACTTGCACGTCTACACCCGCCGAATTACCGACTTTGCTGTTGCCAAAGGTAGAGCTGAATACCGCCGAAGTAATAAACTGCCCGTTAGGAATCGAATATGAAAAGGTTCCGGCATTCACGGACGGCTGCGGGAAGCCAGAGCTAATAAGTATGCCGTTAAACTCCGGAAGGGTGGCTGTGATCGTTCCAGCCGCCAGGGGAAAGCTGGCAGCACTCAAAATCAAAGTCAGCCAAGGTGCGAATTGTTTGGTCAAGTAAAATCCCTCTTGGTTGATTATGCATTGGAAGAGCGTGATTAAGCCCCAACCTAAGTACCGATTTCTAGCACTAGACCAGTTCATCACTCTAGTTGTGGAGGACTAGAGAGTGCCGCAAGAGTAGGGAGGCTATGACTTTGCGTCCCCAAGGACTCGCTTCTCTATCCGGAGCAAGCGCTCTTCGAGAGCAGCTAGGCGCAGACGCTCAGCCGTTTCCATGTTCCCGGCGTTCGCTTCAACGTGACGCATTCGCACGTTGGACCCCTCAGCCATGTTAGCGACGAAGCGCAGCACTTCAGTCTGCATGTCGCGGGAAACGGCGATCGTCTCGTCTTTCGCTTGCTGGATTTCGGCACGGAGTTTTCCCTCAGTCGCTTCGAGGCGGTCTGTAATAACGTTTGTTAGAAGATTGGAGATCCAGCTCTTGTCATCGTCGCTCAGCATGCTCTCATCATAGATCGGCGCCAGATCAATCGAACAAGTGGCCCATCTTCCGCTTCTTCGTATCGAGATAGCCTGCGCTCGATTC
>JANXQZ010000778.1 GCA_025353235.1 Bryobacterales bacterium | reverse complement strand
CGAATAAGACGTAGAGAATTCGCTCGAGCAGCGAAGTCATGCCAACGCAACGCCGCCGTGGTCGGCACGGCGGCTTGTGTCCTGATGTGGCCACTGCACCTGCACGCGGATGGACGCCCCGCTAATTTCTGCGACGCTCATTGTAAGAAACGAAGAGCGATTCCTCGATGGATGCCTGGATTCGCTGCAGGGCTTCGCCGACGAGATCATTCTCGTCGACACCGGTTCAACCGACGCAACACACGCTCTCGCGGACAAGCGTGGAATTGCGGTCCATTCCTTTCGCTGGGCGGATGATTTTTCTGCGGCGCGGAATCACGCTCTCGATATTGCTCGCGGCCAGTGGATTTTTTATATCGATGCGGACGAACGGGTAAGCGGCGGGGCCTCCGCAGTGAGGCGGAGCTTGCTAGATCGGTCCTATCTCGGATTTCAGGTGCTGTTAACCCCACGGGTGGGCGCGACCCCTTACTGGATCATGCGCCTTTGGCGCAACCAACCGTCCATCCGCTTCCGCGGTATCATTCACGAAAACATTTGGCCCGCGCTGACGGAATACCAAGCGGCTCACGGAGGTACTATCTGCAATGTGCTCCTGGAAATGGAACACTTCGGGTACGAAGACAACCACGCCCGGAAAAACGAACGCAACCTGCCGCTGCTCGAGAAAGCGCTCGAGGCCGATCCAGAACGGATTTTTTCCTGGTGCCATCTGGCCTCCATCCATTTGGAGCAGGGGCGTCCAGAACAGGCCGTGGACGCTTGGCGGAAAGCTATCGAACTGGTCCGTCGTCGGGAGTATTCTATGCAGGACGATCCGCTCCCCTGGGTCGGGCTGATTCAGTTTGAAATGACTCGCCAGGGTCATGTGTCGGAGCTTCTGGACGAGGCGCTGGCGAGGTTCCCATCTGACCTGCAATTCTCCTGGCTAAAGGGTCGCTTCCTGATGGAGCGGGACCGCTTCGCCGAAGCTATTTCGTTTTTCGAGCGGCTCGCCCAAGCCGGCGAAACCGGGGTGTTCAATCGCGATGCTTCCTACGATGTGCGCATGTTAGGGGTTCTCGCGTACGAGAATCTCGCCACCTGCCATTTTCGATTGCATGGCTGGAAGGAAGCGACCCGCTACTACGATCTGGCGCTCGCCAAAGAACCCCGGCGCATGGATCTGCGCGCCAAGCGTTCCGTCGCGTACAACAAGGCCGGAAGCCCCGGCGGGAAATGAACCCATTGCGGGCCATTGTGCTGGCTGCTGGTATTGGTGCGCGCATGCACCCTCTGACGCAGCAGGAACATAAGAGCCTGCTGCCCATCGGCAACAACACCATCCTCGGCCGAATCATCGACGGTCTGATCGATATCGACGTCGAAGAAATTGTCATCGTCACCGGTTACCTCGCGGACCGGATCCAGGCATTCCTCGCATTGCGCTATCCGCATCGACGATTCCAGTTTGTCTACAACGCGCGGTTCGGAGAAACGAACAACATTTTTTCTCTGGCAAAGGCCCTCGAAAGCGTGGCGTTCGATCGCGACATTCTTCTCATCGAATGCGATCTGCTGTTCAAGCCGGAAATTCTCAGACTGCTCGCAGCTTCAAAGCCAGGCAATGTGGCGCTAGTCGGCCCCTATCGAACCGGTATGGACGGCACCGTCGTCAGCGTGGTCGGCGGCATAGTCACGCAGGTCTATCCCACACACCTGCAAAGCGAAGGATTCGACTACGGCGACAAGTACAAAACCCTCAACATCTATAGGTTCGACCGCGAGTTCTGCCAGCGCGTCTTTCAGCCCTTGCTCTCCTGCTACGCCAACACGATTGACAGCGGGTGCTACTACGAACTTGTCCTCGGCATGCTCATCAACATGCAGAAGGAAGTGGTACGCGCGCAAGTTGTGGACGGGCAGCAGTGGGCGGAGGTGGACGACCCCAACGATCTCGCATCTGCCAGGTTTGCATTCGAACCGGAAGCGCGCGGGCGCATCCTTGGCGAAGCCTGGGGCGGTCATTGGAACTTCGACATCGTTGATTTCGCTTTCATCCGCAATATGTACTTCCCTACGGATGCGATGATCGCCGCCACCCGGCGTGCTTTGCCGGAACTTATGCGGAGCTACGGATCTGCCCAATCAATTCTGAATCGAAAGCTGGGACTCGCGCTGTCGTGCAATCCGGATCGAGTACAGTGCCTGAACGGCGCCTCGCAGATCTATCCCGAGTTGGCGCATCTTCTTCCGGCCGGTCCCGTTTTGCTGCCCACGCCGACTTTCGGCGAATACGCGCGCTGGTTTCCAGCACACGCAACGTACACCGACGCACCGGGCCTGGACTTCGCGCTTCCGGAACGCGAGGTTCAGCAGAACGCCACGGTGGTCATCGTCAATCCAAACAATCCGACCGGCACCACGCTGCCGACAAAGTCGGTTCATGCGCTTGCCTCGGCGCATCCGGCAACGATGTTTTTGGTGGACGAATCGTTCATCGATTTTTCAAGCGAGAGCAGCCTCATCCACCTGCTCGAACTCAGCCCGTTGAACAATATTCTGGCGATCGCAAGCCTCAGCAAGTCGTTGGGGGTGCCCGGACTTCGCCTTGGCTATGCATATTCATGCAACTCAGCGTTGATTGAGGCGCTGGGGAGGCGCTTGCCTGTCTGGAACAGCAATTCCATTGCGGAGCACACCCTGGAGCTTCTGCCGAAATTCCGAGTCGAACTGGAAACTTCATTTCGTCGAACCGCCGAAGACCGCGAGCAGATGGCTGACACTTTGCGAGGAGTCAGTGGTATTGAAACGGTTTTTCCCAGCGGGGGGAACTTCCTGCTAGTGCGGCTCATACGCGATCTTTCCAATTGCGGCTCACGTGTTGCTGAGATCTCGCTGGCGCGGCACGGCGTGTATTTGAAGAACGTCTCTGACAAATTCGCTGAAGGTGGCGCTTGGCTGCGGTTCGCCGTGCGTAAGCCGGAGGAGAACCTGCGGCTCGCCGGAATACTCTCAGAGATCCTGTCCGAACTCATAGCGGAAGGAAAAAGGTAAGAGATGCAGAACTGGAAGTCGGTTTGGGAGGCCCGCAAGATGGACCCGTCCCCTAAGTCCACTCTCGCAGCTCTGATGAAAGCGGACGGGCTCGACACGGAATTTGCCGCCATGCCGGAAGAGCCCTGGCGGCAGTTCGTTGCCGATTGCGCCGAGAAGCTGGGAATTACTTCTGGTTCCAGCGTGTTTGAGGTGGGCTGCGGTGCCGGAGCGTTTCTGCACGATCTGGCGCTCGCCGGTTGCCATGTAGCGGGCACCGACCTCTCCTCAGCGCAAATCGATCACATCCGGCAAGCGATTCCCCAAGGCACCTGGACTGTTCAGGAAGCGATACACCTCGACCCTGACAAACCCTGCGATTACGTAATTGCGATGGGCGTCTTCATGTACTTTCCGTCCAACGACTATGCCTTCGAAGTTCTCCGGCGCATGCTGCAGAAGGCCACGAAAGGCATTGCTGTTCTGGACATACCGAATGCAGCCAAACAAACGGAAGCCCTGCGGTTCAGACAAGGGGCCCTTGGGGACGAGGAGTATCGCGTCCGATATAACGGCCTTTCTCATCTATATTTCGACAAACAATGGATGGAAAATTCGCTGGCGTCGCTGGGCCTTCGGCGATGGGCAATCGAAGACCAACACATATCCGGCTACGGAAATGCAGCGTACCGATTTAACGTGTTTGGGTGGAAGGACGACTATGACGCTTGTGCATCTGTGCGTTGATCGTGCATAACTCGCCGCCGAGCGAGCTTCCCAACATCAGGGCTAATCGCGCGGCCTGGACAAGGTGCGCCGCTGTAAAGAATTTAAAGTGGACGGGAAACTTAGCGGCGATCGTCTTCTACTCGACATGGAGTATGCTCTTCAAACTAGGGGACCCTAGGTCTTCGAACCAACTGAGGTGCTCCGCTACCATCTCGAACTCCAACCAATAGGACCCCTTGGCTTCCGGTGCGCGCACATGAAAGGCCAGAATTGCCGAATTTCCAGGGGCGATTTGATGCGGCAAATCCGCACCTCCGTAGTCCCAGAAAAGCTCATCCTGATCCGGTCCAAGCAAGTGGCAGCCAAGACGCACCACACCGGGGGCAGCGGGAGGCAAATCGACATGGGACAGCCAGCGCGCCGCCCCCGTGTTCTCAACGCGAATATGGAAGATCAATTCCTCGCCGGGCGCGCATTGCGTCCGCGCGTCCTCGAACCTTAGACTTGCGCCCAAGTTGGACAAATCGCGGCTATTCTCGGAAGCACTGGGTTTGCGGCACATGAGAACCGCTCTTCCTCCATCCTCCGAGAACAGCTCTATATCCTGGAACCCCACGTTCCTGAGCAAGGCAACTATTGCGCCGACGCTAGGGATGAACCAGTTGTAAACCTGCTCTTTGGCGGAGGGCGCATTCTCGACGCAGGCCAACGAGTGAAGGACCGTTTCGGGCCCTAGATTATGAACGATTTGATTCCCCTTCTGCGGGAGGACCGCAGTCTCCAGTATCAGCAAGGTCTTGGTTATGTGGAAAAGCTTTTCCAAAGCCAAGACCAAATGCTTGCAGTGGTAAATCAGTCCCAGGGCAAGGGTGATGTCGAATTGCCCGAGCTGACGCGGGTCGAGATCGTAAACCGAAATTCTTTGGTAATCAATGTCCAGGCCCAGCACCCGGCGCACAAACCGTGCTTGCCGTACTTGCGCCCGCTGTGCATCCACTCCGAGCACCCGGCTGGCATTGCGCCGTTTTGCCGCTACTGAGTAAAAACCCGCATTGCAACCTACATCCAGCACGGTTTTACCAGTAAGGTCGGCCGGTAGGCAAGCGGAAATGATCTTCCATGTCGGCAACGGATGATCGGCTGGCTCGCCCCATTCGCCAACCGTCTTGGTTTTAATGGAATCGCCCAAATCGATGCAGTGAAACCAGGGCTGGAGTCGTTTAACTTCCGCCAGTATCTCTTGTGTTGTTGTTCTTTGGGAAACGGGATCAGCTTGCCGCAAAGCCCATTTTCCCATACGCAAACTCGACCTCTCCTCTGAAAACGATGTCCACGCATCCGCATGCGACTGTGAGCGGCCTCACCCTTGCATGCGCTGAACTGGGAATGTAAACCAGGATGGCCCCATCTTCCCTTCCGCCATTTTTCCGAGGTTGGACCCGGAGGCGGCAAAGGACCAGAGGTCACGAAGTGCGACTCGATAGCTCGCCTTACTCGCTCCTTCCTAACCTTGTTCAGACAGTGATCTTGCGGCCGTATTCGTCGGTGACGATCGCGCGGCTGACAACAGGCTCGTTTGGGCATTCCAGCCGGTGGTTCCAGTACGTCGATCTTTCGCAAGTCCGCCAACCGGGATACTGCCGATCCAGCAGCGGCAAAGGATGTTCCGGTTCCCAAACCTGAAGATTCTCAAACGTCGTGAGCCTGCCGGGCAATATCAACTCTCGCGGGAACGGCCACGCGGGATTCACATTTTCGCTCATCGGAGGAACTTCAGGATAGGGGTAGATATCGATGAAAGGCCATGTCCAGGGATTCTGCGTCCGTACAACGCTGGCAGGATAATACGCCTTGATCGTCCGGCATCCGGCGGGAAGGTGCTCGTGCGTACTCACGCCCTCGGCAATGAGCGCCTCCCGAAGCCACAGGGAGTGGCGGTGGCCCGGCTCGAAGAATCCCAGATCCAGGTCGTCGTCCCAGGCGAGTATCCTTCCCTCCCGCACGTGCCCCAGCAACGTTCCCCAACTGAGGTAGAGGCGAATGCCGCAACTTTCTGCCGCCCCTAGAACCTGCTTCAGCAGGCGACGCAGACGAGCCAGGGAAACCTCATCCCAGACGGAGGCGAATTTGTCATCCGTTGCCGACATGCCTTAATCTTAACTTTAAGAGGGGATTGATGATACCGACCGTCGTTAGCCGGTTCGAGAACTCGGTAGTGGCGAAAGCTTTCTCCCAAAGCACCGTCGCATGCTGCGATCCTGGGCTGCGCAGACCGGGAGCCCAGCGGATGGATCTGAGCGCCAAACGTTCCGTCGCCTACAGCAAGGCGGGAAGCGCCACAGGGAAATGATCCAGATCTCGGTGATCGTTCCGACCTACAATCGCCCCCGGGAACTGCGGCTGTCACTGGAAGGTTTTGCTGCGCAAACCGCGCCTCGGGAATCGTTCGAGGTAATCGTTATTGATGACGGCTCCGAGGAAAGCATGGAATCGCTTGTGGCGGAATTCTCGGCTTCCACAAATGTTGTCTTTCGCCGCATCGGGAATTCGGGTCCCTCCGCGGCGCGGAACCTGGCCATCGACACCGCGACTGCGCCGCTGCTCTTGCTTTATGACGATGATCTATGTCCCCTGCCAGGGATGATTTCATACTGTTTGGAGTTTCATGAGGAGCATCCCGCGGAAAGCCACGCTGCCCTGTTGTGGTTTCGCCCGGAGGAGTCGATCAGGAAGAATACACTTATCGAAGCGGTATTCCCACGCATGTATCCTTTCCCCGCAGGTCCCGCAAATTGGGGCACTTTCTGGAGTGGTTCTCTCACCTGTAAGAAGAGCATCTTCCGTTTTGGGCGCTTCAGCGAAGAATTCCGCGCTCTCGAGGACATGGAGCTGGAAATCCGCTTGAGAAGCTGCCTTGATTTGCAGGTGAATCTCGATGGCCGTCTCATGGGACTATACACCCGGCCTCTGACACTAGCCCAGTTCCTGGGACGGAGTTATCAGTTTGGGTACTACGATTACTGTCTGGCCCGTGCGCATCCTGGAATTTGGGTACGCGACCCCTCGTATCCCGACGGCGATCTCGTGAATCCTTTGGACCTCCTCAGTCTGATGGCAACCACAAAGTCCCTCTTAGCAAAGCAGCCCGCTTTGGGGTCGCCTTTGTTTCGCATGCTCCAGGGCCTGCTCTCTCGGGCGGACGCGCATGCAAGGGCCGATGGCTGGAAGACCGCGCGCGACGGTGCTGTTCCCGCCCTGCGGCCCCACTAGAAGGTACGGAGCGCCCCCCTATAGAACAGGCTGGTTACCACTGTCTAGCGAATGAAATATATCTTGGAACTTTTAGGATGAGAACATGAAAAAGTCGGGCGCGAGCCAAGGCCAGTCGGCATCGGAGCTCATCTCGAAAAGAATCGCCGAACTTGGGGACTGGCGCGGGGAAACCCTCAGC
>JANXQZ010000720.1 GCA_025353235.1 Bryobacterales bacterium | reverse complement strand
ATCCACGCGGACTCCGCCCATCATGTAATGCGTGGTCGGGCCGATCTCCATGGGCTCTTTGGTGATGTCAATATCAGCAAGCTGTTTGAACTGGTGATACATGCTGGGAAGCTTCCGCTTGATGTGTTCGGCTCCTTTAGGAATGCGCTCCTTGATCCACGAAATATCGAGGAACACGCCTCCGTGCGGACTCCCGCGACCCGCCTTCACTTCGCGATTGATGCAGCGGGCCACATGATCGCGCGTCAGCAACTCCGGCGGACGGCGCGCATTTTTATCGCCCATGCAGTAGCGCCAACCCTCTTCCTCGCTGTCGGCGGTCTGTTCCTTATACAGGTCGGGGATGTCGTCGAACATGAACCGACGCCCCTCGCTGTTGCGCAGCACTCCGCCTTCCCCGCGCACGCCTTCGGTGACGAGGATGCCGCGCACGCTGATCGGCCAGATCATTCCCGTGGGATGGAACTGGACGAACTCCATGTCCATCAGTTCGGCTCCCGCGCGATACGCCAGCGCGTGTCCATCCCCTGTGTACTCCCAACTGTTGCTGGTGATTTTGAAAGCCCGCCCAATGCCGCCAGTCGCGAGGATTACGGCTTTAGCCTCCCACAGCATGAAGTGTCCCTTCTCGCGGTCATATCCAAAAGCGCCCGCAATTCGGCCGGAATCCATCAGAAGTGTCAGGACGGTACACTCCATATGGACTTCCATGCCGGTATGAATGCCATGATCCTGCAGCGTGCGGATCATCTCCAGTCCAGTGCGATCGCCGACATGTGCGAGCCTGGCATAGCGATGTCCGCCAAAATTTCTTTGCAGAATTTTGCCATCTTTGGTGCGGTCGAAGAGCGCTCCCCAAGCTTCCAGTTCGCGCACCCGATCAGGCGCTTCCTTGGCATGCAGCTCGGCCATGCGCGCATTGTTGAGATACTGGCCGCCTCGCATGGTATCGGCGAAGTGAACGCGCCAGTTATCGCGATCATCCACATTGGCCAGAGCCGCCGCGACGCCGCCTTCCGCCATCACTGTGTGAGCTTTACCGAGCAGAGACTTGCAGACGACACCGACCGTAACGCCCGATCCCGCCGCTTCGATTGCAGCTCGAAGGCCCGCTCCCCCGGCTCCAATTACAAGCACGTCGTAGGAGAAGGTCTGGTATTCCGCCATTAAAAAATTCTCCAATCGGACCAGATGCCCAAGGAGCAGAGCCGCACATAAACGTCCGAAAAGCCCACTGAGAAAAGACTGGCCCAAGCCCACTTTTTGTGGTTGCCGTTTAGGCAGCTGACGCAATCGTAGAGCTTGTGCCGCGCCGGGTGATTAGAAAGCTGCTTGAGCGATCCGCCCGCGAGATGCCGGAAAGCGTGGCATCCAAAAACGTAGCCGCCGAGCAGCACGACATTCACGGCGAGAATGATGGTTCCGAGTCCGATCCCAAATCCGTCAGCGAACCAGAGCGCCTTCCAAACGTCATAAACGAGAAAGGCCCACACGATGTAGGACAGCCTCAGAAAATGCCGGTGCAGGTTCTGCATGATAAGCGGGAAGCTGCGCTCGCCGAGGTAGGATTTGCGCGGCTCGCCCACTGAACACGCCGGAGGATCGGCCCAAAATGCTTTGTAATAAGCCCCCCGATAGTAGTAGCAAGTGAAGCGGAACAGTCCGGGGATCCACAGTATGAAAAGCGCGGGAGAGAACGGCAGGAAGCCGGGATACCAGGAGGGTTTCGGGCCGAACATAGCGTGGGGAGAATCGCCAAAAAGCTCGGGCGAGTAGAAGGGCGAAATGTAGGGTCCGTAGGTGTAGTTGGTCCCTTGCAGGGCGGCCCAATTCGCATACACGAGAAAGCTGCCGAGGCCAAGGAACACGAGCAAGGGCGCAACCCACCACGCATCGCGACGCCCGGTCTGGCCGAAGCGCCCATTTTTCCAGACCAGATCCGGAGCTGCCATGTTTTCCTCTCTTATGGTTGTGAACATAACCATATCAGATTGTTGGGAATTGGCGCAAGAAGAGCGCGGGGGCATATGCTTATGAATGTGGCGATCGGCGCAACTCTCGTTTCAGTCGACGAATTTTTGAGGACGACCTACAAGCCTGCTTGCGAATACTTCAATGGAGTCTTGCGGCAGAAAGCAATGCCAACGAGAGTTTCTCGTACCCGACGTAGCGGTTCAGCGCACCGGCACGCTCCAGCAGCCTTACCCGACCAAGCCACTCTATCTCTGCATCGAGATATTGTCGCCAGGCGAACGCTTCAGCGAGACGGTTGCCAAGTGCGAAGCCTATCACGCTTGGGGCGTATTGTTCTGCTGGATCATCGATCCGGAGAAGAGCTTGGCCTGGGAGTATGCAGCCACTGACCGTCCGCGCCAAGTTCCACGGGGCGGCCAGATCTGTGCCCAGGATGTGTCGGTTAGCCTTGCCGATCTTTTCGCCGGCTTCTAACGGTACAATCAAAGTAACCTGGATCTAACTCAATGTTGAGATGGTTTCTTCCCTTTGCGGCAACTTTTCTATGCGTTGCCAAGCCCGTCGATTTTGATCGCGAGATCAGGCCAATCCTGTCCGATCGGTGCTTCGCATGCCACGGCCCCGATGAAAAGCAGCGCATGGCAAACCTGCGGCTCGATCTAAAGGTTGGCCCGGATCTCATCAATCCAGGCGACGCAACACGCAGCAAACTATACCAGCGCATCACTCATCCCAAGCTGCGTATGCCCCCGGTGAGCGCCGGCCCCGCGTTGACGGCTAAGCAAACCGAACTGATCAAGCGCTGGATAGACGAAGGCGCAAAATGGGAATTGCATTGGGCGTATCAACCGCCCCAGCGTCCCAGCGAGCCCGAGGTGAAAAACAGAGCCTGGGTCCGAAACCCAATCGACAGTTTCATCCTCGCCCGCCTCGACAAAGAAGGACTGAAGCCATCTCCCGAAGCCGACCGGATCACCCTCCTCCGGCGTGTTACGTTCGATCTGACCGGGCTGCCGCCGACTCCCACCGAAATTGAATCGTACCTTGCTGACAAGTCCCCGCAAGCCTATGAGAAGCGTGTTGCCACGCTGCTCGCCTCGCCCCGCTACGGCGAGCGCATGGCCATGCAATGGATGGATTTCGCGCGCTACGCCGATACTCACGGCTACCACATAGACAGCCATCGCGAGCAGTGGCACTGGCGCGATTGGGTGATCGACGCCTTCAACACGAACAAGCCGTATGACCGGTTTATTGTCGAGCAACTAGCGGGGGACTTGCTCCCTAACGCGACTCTCGATCAAAAGATCGCCACGGGATTCAATCGCAATCACATGATTAATTTCGAGGGCGGAGCGATCGAAGAAGAGTATCAGAACGAGTATGTAATCGATCGAGTGGAAACGACATCGGCAGCCTTCATGGGCCTGACGATGGGCTGCGCGCGCTGCCACGATCACAAATACGACCCCATCACTCAGAAAGATTTCTATCGGTTTTATGCGTTCTTCAACACGATTCCAGAGAAAGGCCTGGACGGTAGAAAAGGCAATGCTGCCCCGTTGCTGCAGCTTCCCAGTCCGGAGCAGGCCGCCCTTTTCGCTGACGTAAAGCAAAGGCTTAAGACTGCCGAAGCCTCGTTTTCGGAAAGCAAGGTTGCGGAACTTCAGGCGGAATGGGAAACCAGTCACGCGGCGTCCGGAAGCCGGGCACCCGCAAGCGGACTTCTTACTCACTATGAATTTGACGGCGGGCTGACAGACTCATCCGGGCATCACCAACGAGGCCGCGTTCTCAAGGGTGAACCCGCGTTCTCCGCCGGCATTGTGGACAAAGCCGTAGACTTCGATGGAGAAAGCCACGTCGACTTCGGTAACATAGCGGCTTTCAATCCTGACAGGCCGTTCTCAATCGCTGTGTGGGTGCGATCAAACGGCATTCTGGAAATGCCTATACTGCAGAAGCTTTCCAATCCCGAGAGCAGGCGCGGTTTTGAATTGTATTTCGATGAAGCGATTCCGGTCGGGGACCTTCGACGCGGCGCACGCATGGGATTTCGGCTCACCCATCAGTGGCCCGACAATTTGATCGATGTCCAAACTGTAGATCGACTCCCCTCCACTTCGAAAGACTCTGCTCCGCGCCCGTGGTACTACGTAACGGTCAACTACGACGGGTCGGGGAAAGCATCCGGCCTCACCATGCTGATTAATGGCAAGCCAACGAGGCTCGATGCTCTGAAGGATCGACTCACGGGCACGACGCAAAACGAAAGCTCGCTGCAGATTGGCAACAAGTCGTTAGGGCGACCGTATAAAGGCCAAGTGGACGACCTGCGCATCTATGATCGCCAGCTCACCATCGCCGAAGCTCTCCAACTCGTGAACGATCAACCTGCTGACGCGTCGCTCTGGATGGCCCCGGAGAAGCGATCAAAGGATCAGGCTTACCGGCTCAGAGACTATTTCCTGACCTACCAAGCACCGGAGACCTATCGCGCTCTCTATGCCGAGATCAATCGACTGAAGGAAGAGCAGGGGCGGCTGGATGCTGAGATTCCGACCACCATGGTAATGGCGGAGTCAGCTAAGCCGCGCGACACTTGGGTGCTCGGGCGCGGCGACTACCGCAACCATGGAGAGAAAGTCACGCCAGGCGTGCCCGCCGTGCTGCCGCCTCTTCCGAAGAACGCGCCGCTGAATCGCCTCACCCTGGCAACGTGGCTGACTGACCCGTCTCATCCGCTTACCTCGCGCGTTGCCATCAATCATTTCTGGCAAATGTACTTTGGCATGGGGCTAGTGAAGACGTCTGAGAATTTCGGATCCCAAGGCGACCCACCTGCTAATCCCGAACTGCTGGATTGGCTTGCCACTGAATTTGTCCGCACCGGCTGGGACGTAAAGGGCATGCAGCGGCTGATCCTGACATCGGCCGCATATCGACAGTCCTCTAAAGAGACCCGCGAGTTGCGCGAACGCGATCCCGAAAACCAATTGCTCGCTCGCGGGCCGCGGTTCCGGCTGCCCGCTGAAATGCTACGGGACAACGCGCTCGCAGTCAGCGGACTGCTCAATGAAAAGGTGGGTGGCCCCAGCGTTTATCCTTATCAGCCGAAGGGATTGTGGGAAGAGATCGCATACGGGGACGTGTACTCGGCGCAGAGCTACTCGCCGAGCCATGGCCAGGACCTCTATCGGCGCAGCATGTATGATTTCTGGAAGCGCACCAGTCCGCCCCCCTCGCTGATCACCTTTGATGCGCCTGATCGAGAGAAGTGCAGCGCGCGTCGTACAATCACGAACACCCCGCTGCAAGCACTGGCGCTCCTAAATGATCCGACGTTTGTGGAGTCGGCTCGAGCATTGGCTCAGCGGACCTTGACGCAAGGTGGGAAGGACGCCACCCAACGCGTCGCGTATGCATTCCGGCTTGCAACAGGGCGTAGTCCGGATACGCGTGAGATTGCGGCTCTGCGCGATTTGGCGAAGGCCGAACTAGCTCAGTACCGTGGCCATCAAGACGAAGCCGTGAAGCTTTTGAGCGTTGGTGAGTCCCGGTACGACACCAAGCTGGACACCGCCGAATTAGCCGCCTGGACCACGGTGGCCAGCGCCATCTTAAACCTCGACGAGACGATCACGAAGGAGTAATGCCGCCGATGCAGGATGATCTCAAGGCAGCCGAAGACTACGCGGGTCGACTCGCATTTACCCGCCGCCATTTTTTCGCGAAGACCAGCACGGGAATCGGCGTGGCGGCTCTGGCATCGCTTCTTGGCCCCGAGGCCGAGGCCAGCTCGAACGGATTAACGGGGTTGCCGCATTTCGCCGCGAAGGCGAAACGCGTGATCTTTCTGCACCAGTCCGGTGCGCCTTCGCAGGTGGACTTGTTCGATTACAAGCCTCAACTGAAAAAGTTCCAAGCCACTGAATTGCCTGAGTCCGTGCGCATGGGGCAGCGGATCACCGGCATGACTTCCGGTCAAAGTTCTCTGCCCGTGGCCTCGTCCGTGTTCAAGTTCAGCCAATTTGGCAAGAACGGCACGTGGCTGAGCGAGTTGATTCCGCATCACGGAAAGATCGTAGACGACATCTGCCTGATCAAGACTGTCAATACCGAAGCCATCAATCATGATCCGGCGATTACGTTTATTCAGACCGGGAGCCAGCAGCCGGGAAGACCCAGCCTCGGCTCTTGGGTGAGCTATGGCTTGGGAAGCGAAAACCACAACCTGCCTGCCTTCGTGGTTCTAATCTCCCAATCAAGCGCTGTCAATGTCGATCAGCCGCTCTTCTCGCGCTTGTGGGGAAATGGATTTCTCCCCTCGAATCACCAAGGCGTGAATTTCCGATCCAGCGGCGATCCGGTGCTGTACTTATCTGACCCTCCGGGAGTCGACAAAGCCACGCGCCGCCGAATTCTGGACACAGTGGCAACGTTGAATCAGCGCACTGCGGAAGCGTATGGCGATCCGGAAATAGAAACGCGCATCGCGCAGTACGAGATGGCCTACCGGATGCAAACGTCAGTACCCGAACTGATGGATCTCTCGAAGGAATCGGAAGCCACTTTCGAAATGTATGGGCCGGATTCCCGCAAGCCTGGCAGCTATGCCGCGAATTGTTTGCTGGCCCGTCGGCTAGCGGAGAGAGGCGTGCGATTCATCCAACTTTACAAGCGCGGATGGGATCAGCATAACGATCTGCCTCGCGACTTAGCTCTGCAATGCAAGAGCGTGGATCAGCCTTCGGCGGCGCTCATTCAAGACTTGAAACAGCGTGGCTTGCTCGACGATACGCTGGTAGTTTGGGGAGGCGAATTCGGACGCACGGTTTATTGCCAAGGCAAGCTTACCGAAACGAATTACGGTCGCGATCACCACCCGCGCTGCTTCACGATGTGGATGGCGGGGGGCGGCGTCAAACCCGGCATTTCTCATGGAGAGACGGACGACTTTTGCTACAACGTGGCGTCTGACCCTGTGCATGTGCATGATGTTCAAGCGACCGTGCTGCAGTGTCTCGGAGTGGATCATAAGCGGCTGACGTTTCAATTTCAAGGGCGCCATTTCCGCCTCACCGATGTGAGCGGCGAAGTTGTAAAACCCATCCTGGTGTGAACGGGCCTCTTACTCCACCGGACTGAAGTTGACTTTGCTATTCACATCCGCCTTCTGAAACCCGCTATTCTGCATCGAAATCCCGATCCTCCGTGCATAAAAGAACAGCAGCCGAATTCTCATCTCACCGCCATAGGTGACGGGAAACCAGAGTCCCTCATCGAACTTTTTGTAAGTCACCTTGAATCCAAGATGTTCGATATTCGTCCCTAGCGCAGTCTTCACCAGCATCGGAATTTTGAAAGCCGAATGCGTCGTGACCAGCACCGGCTGATATTCTGACTGATCTATCAGCGCCTCTCCCGCCCAAATAGTTCCCTCTTCGCCTTCGTGATCCTTCCTGGGTTCGAACTGAATGCGATACACAGCGGTGCCTCGGTAATCCTCAACCCCGTCCAGCCGAAACTGGTACTGCCTCTGCTCCTTCGCAGTCAGCGGAAACATATCTCGACCAATGCCGTCTTTGGTCTTATCGTTCACTAAGTCCTGAGTTAACTCGGTACTCACCTCGCCTTCGATGTTGATATGGACGTGCACATCAGCAGGGTTAGAATATTCCACCACCTTGCCATGATCCACATATTTCCCTTTAAAACTCGTGCGCTGTTTCTTGATTCCCGTTTCGGACGGAGTCACCGTGAACTCGCTGTACTCCTCACGCGACAACTTCCCGTTGGTGTGGTTCACTCGCATCAGCACATTTTGGTGATACACGAAAGTCGAGCGCATCTTCTCCGCCCGATCCTGATTCGCCGCCACCTTACCCATGATGCTATCGGCGGTCTCCGGCGCAGGCGTGGCGAAAAGCAGCAGCAACGCCGCCCAGATCATTTCTTCTCCTCCGCCTTCTTGCGAATCGACTTGGGAATTCCAAAATTGCCGCCGAGTTTGCTCAAGCCATCCAGGTCAATCGCCCCGTCAATGCTGACCACCGTCAACTGCTTAGGCTCGGCGGCGATCACCGCCAGCCCGGCAATCCGGCCTGCCACGGTCTTCAGATAAATATCGGAATCCCCTTCCGTCTTGCTGTGGACCTGTACGATGCGCTTCCACGTCTCGTCCTTTAACTGGCTGCGGATTGATTCAATATCGGCGTCCGCATATTCGCCGGCATTTGACCGTGCATGAATATCTGACCAAGATAGTCCACTAATGTCGTGGGATTGGCAGCCATGATCGCGAGTGGGCTCGTCGCACTCAGATCAATATTGAAGCCACTGATTCCGTTGTAGACGAGGCTGTTTGCTTGTGTAAGTCGCAGG
>JANXQZ010000715.1 GCA_025353235.1 Bryobacterales bacterium | reverse complement strand
TTACAACTCCCGCATTCGGTTGATCGATAAGATGTACCGCCAGCGCATCAATACCGTTCGCGCCGATCAGATCCGTAGCTTCGGCTTTGAACTTCGGCACTTGCAATACCCTAATTTCCTGCCCGCCGCTCACTGTCTCATAGTGTATCGCATTGCGGTATGGCCCTAGCATGCGTCGAATCTGCGCAGCTTGTCGGAGCTGAACGATTAGATCGATTTAGCGTCACACCTTATGTGTCCCAATTTCTCCATCGTCATTCCAGCTCGCAATTAAGAGCGGTTTATCGGACCCTGTTTAGAATCCATTCGAATCGCCGCTAAACCGTATCCAGATCAAGTAGAAACCATCGTCGTCCTGAATCGCTGCACTGACAACACAGAATCCATCGCCCGAACATTCGGAGCCCGCATCGTCCGTCTGGTGCTAGCGCGCGGATTTTCACGCCTTAGGCGGTTTCAACGAAGACCTGGGCAGCGCGGAAGATGTAGACTTCGCCAGACGCCTCAAAACTACGGCAAGAAAGTGGGTCGGCCTTTCTTCAATTTGCGCGGTTCGGCGATTGGTGCGTCGTTCGGATCCGCCGCCTCGTCTGGCGAATTCTACTAACGACGTAGAGCGTTAAACTACTGAGCCGCGATCCAGTGCGTGACTGCGGGCGGCTCCTCGCGCTGATGAAACACCCTGGCCATCTCCTCAAAACGCCGATCCGTAACCGTGATCCTTTCATGCTGGCGCAGATGCTCGGCCCAACTCTCCACCATGAACGACTCGATGAATCGTCCTGGCATGGCGGCGTCCTGAAAGAGTCCCCACTGAATCGCGCCATCTCGTCTGCGAATTCGCTCTACCCTCTTCATGGCCTGCGCGAACCCGCCTGCATCGGGTAGAGCGATAAAGTATTCGACAGTCACCAGCACCGGTCCGTGCTCAGGCTTGGGCGCGACCTCGAAGTGAGGTTCCGGCCAGTGCAGAGAGGGCGTCGTGTCTACTTCCTTAGGGCTCGCGAACTTCAGACGGGCGGTGATTCCTGCACCCACCAGCAGTGCGATTCCCGCCGTCAGCAGAGTCATGCGCAACCCGGCGCGCGATGCGATCTCGCCCCAAAAGACGCTGCCCAGCGCCATCGCGCCTTGGAACACGAGCAGGTAAACCCCCAACGCGCGTGCTCGCACCCACGCAGGCAGGGATGTTTGGGCCACAGTATTGAGTGTGGAGTTGACCGCCATCCAGGCCATGCCGCCCAGCAGCAGCGCGAATGCGACCAAGCTGAAGTTTTGCAGATAAGCCAATGCGATGTTCACCAAGCCGAACAAAGCGATTGCAAGCGTCACCAAAGTCTCGCTTCGCAAGAGGTGGCGTACGCGCGTAAGGATCAACGCCCCCAGAATGGAGCCCACGCCCAGGCAACCCAGCAGCACGCCGTATCCGCTGCTCTCGCTGTGCAGTTCCACTTTCGCCACCAGCGGCAGAATGGACCATATGGCGCTTGCGGAAATGATAAATACGCCCGAACGGATCAGGACGGAATGCATCTCCGGGGCAAAGCGCACGTAGCGGAATCCGGCGATGATGGCGGAGCCCACGCTTTCGGGGTTGTTTGGCTCAGCCTCCGGCGTGCGCTTCCACAGATAGAGCACGACCAATACGCCGACAAACGATACCGCGTTCAACAAGAAAGCCGCTCCCGGACTGACCGCGCTTACTACCAGACCGCCGAGTGCGGGTCCAACCGCTCGTGCCAGATTGAAGCCCACTGAGTTGAGCGCAATGGCGGCCGGCAATTCCGAACGAGGCAGCAGCTCGGGCAGGATGGCTTGCCATGCTGGTCCATTCATGGTGGCTCCTAAACCTAAAGCGAAGGTGAGGAACAAGAGCATCCAGGGGCCAGTCTGGTGGGCCGCTGTTAGGACGCCCAGAACGGCCGCCGCGCCCAGCATCCAGGCCTGGGTAACCAGCAGCAACTTGCGGCGATCGAAGATGTCGGCGAAGGCTCCGGCGGGCACGCCTAGCAGGAAAACGGGAAGATTGGTGGCGGTCTGGACGAGAGCCACTTGGATTGCAGTGGGACCCAGCGACGTCATCAGCCACGCCGCGCCAACGTTCTGCATCCAGGTGCCGACGTTCGATGCGATGGAGGCAATCCAGAGCCAGCGGAATAGCGAATATGTCAGCGGCGTCCATGCGCTGGTGGCACTTCTTGGAACATTTGTAGTAACAACGGCCAAATACCATGCTATATTCCCAACTTAATGAGCCTCAAAATTCTCGCGTTTCTGGCGGCCTCGTCCGCGTTATTTGCCCAAGTTGACCTGAACTCCCTCAAAGAACTGAAGTACCGAAATATCGGACCCTTCCGGGGTGGCCGATCCGTGGCCGTTGCTGGCATCACCTCGCAGCCGAACGTCTACTATTTCGGTTCGGTGGGTGGTGGAGTCTGGAAAACGGTCGACTCCGGCGCAACCTGGACCCCCATGTCCGATGGCCAAATCAAGACGGGCTCGGTAGGCGCAATTGCTGTGTCTGAATCCGACCCAAGCGTGGTGTACGTCGGTATGGGCGAGCCCGATATTCGCGGCAATGCGTCCCCTGGCGATGGTGTGTACAAGTCCACCGATGCCGGGCGCACCTGGAAACAC
>JANXQZ010000668.1 GCA_025353235.1 Bryobacterales bacterium | reverse complement strand
ATGGGTCTTCGGTGTACTGGGTCTTTCGTTTAAGATTGCCGCAGGGTTTTGAGCTCGTCTCCAACATATCCCCGCGAGCGCAGGAGGTAGCACTGCAAGCTGGTCAGAGTAGCCTGGACGCAGATGCTTTTTGAACGAGTTTATAATCGATACGGAGGAGCCGCACGCGAATGGAGCACCCAAGGAAGCTACTGCTAATACTCTTGTCCTGCGTTGCGATTTTCCCGCTGACCGCCCAGACTCAGATCGGGGGCGGTACTTGTAGCTCGGCATCGGTGAACGGAACTTACGCTGTGACGATCACGGGGAGAAAGGTCACGCCCTTGGCAGCGTTCACGAACGTGTTCCAAGCGATCGGCTCCGCTACCTTCGATGGGCAAAGCAAAGTCACCTTCGCACTCACCTCCGACACCAACCAAGCCGTAGAAACGCAATCAACTTGGTCCGGAACATACAGCGTGCAGGCTAACTGCGTCGGCCTTGCAACAATCTCTACGGGCGGCAGCGCTTCCCTGAACATCGTTGCCTATGCGCAGGGTGCCGATTTCCTGCTTACCGGAAGCGACGCCAATTATTCGTACTCGGGCTTCGCCCATGTCCAGCCTAGCTCTTGTTCGACGGGCACCTTCTCTGGCGTGTATACCGTGAACGCCGCAGGTTTTGCGTTAACCTCGAATGCCGTAAGCGGCGCCGCGAGCGGGGCCGGATTGCTGCAATTCGACGGGCAAGGGCATCTTACCGTCAACTATACTCTCTCCACAAGCGGGGCTGCGGCAAATCCCCTCACCCTTACGGGGTCGTACTCGGTGGGGCCGAACTGCTTTGCATCCGCAGCGCTCACCGATGCAAAAGGCAATGCGTACGTGATGCGCTTCAGCGTCGTCACGGGCAACGCGATGAACAGTTCCACGCTCTATCTCATGTTGGCGCAGAACTCGGGATTCATCGTGATCGGCAGCGCGCACGTTATTTACGGCCAGCCAACGGCGACTGTTTTGCAAAACTCGGGCAACGGGGAACGAGCATGAGCGTCAACATCACCGCAGTCGTATTCTCCTGCCTTTTGGCTGCGTCCGCGCATGCCCAAAATCAGATTGGTGGCGGCACCTGCAGTGTCTCAAATCTGAATGGGACGTATGCGTTCGCTTTGAATGGACGAACCATCTCCGCGGCTGGAAACTTTGCGGGCTCGTTTCAGGCCAATGGCGCAGCAACGTTCGACGGCAAAGGCGTCGTTACCTTCGCCGGAAGCGTCAATACGAATCAGGTACTCGGCAAGCAGTTCGCCTACAGCGGGACCTACGCCGTGGCCGCCAATTGCCTGGGTTCCATTACGTTGAGCGCGGGTAGCGCCGCGGCCTTCACCCTGGTGGTCTGGGATGGAGGCAAACAGTTCAATATCGCGGGCGCCGACGCCACTTATGTATATTCGGGAGGCGGCGGCAACCTACAGCCATCCGCCTGCGCTCTGGCCACCCTATCAGGCGCGTATGCCTATCAGGCAAGCGGATTCAGCGTCACCGGTACCACTCCCACCGGTGTCCAGGACGAATCCGGCGAGCTTCAGTTCGATGGCTTAGGGAACGTCACTGGCACTTACACGGCGTCATCTCCTGGCACGGCGCCCGCAACAGTTACCGCAACCGGCACTTACTCCGTTGCTTCGAACTGTCTGGCTTCAGCGATGCTGACCGATTCCAGCGGCAAGTCCAACACCTTGAACTTTGCAGTTACAGGCATCCAGGCGCTGGATGTGCTTGATTCCAACTCCGGATTCGTACGCTCAGGCTCCTTGCATTCGCTCTTCGTGAACCCAAGTGAAGCGATCGGGAACGTGGCCAGCTACGCTGTCGGCGCCACGCCGCCCGGAAGCGTGTTTGTCGTCTTCGGACAAAATCTGGCCACACGGGCTGCGGGCGCGGTTACCAACACGCTCCCGACCCAACTGCTGTCCACCACGGTTACGGTGAACGGAGAAGCCGCCCCGCTGTTCTATGTGGATGCCGGCCAAATCGATGCGCAGATGCCGTGGGACATTCCGGGAGGGACGGTCGCGTCGGTGGTGGTTAAGAACGGGACTTCCACCAGCAACGCCGCAGCGGTCTTTGTTCCGGCAACCGGGACGCCCGGACTCAGTACCTACGGAAACAATCGGGCCGTAGTGGTGAATCAAAATGGCAGCATAAACTCCGCATCCGATACTGCAGCCGTCGGAGATGAAGTCGTGGCCTATTTCACCGGCGGGGGACCTGTGCAATCCGTTGGTAAGTTGGTCAGCGGCTCTCCGGCGCCACTCGCGCTAGCGCCCATCACCGGGTCCTACTCCGTGACTGTCGGAGCTGCGGAAGCGGTGGTAAAGTACATTGGCTTGACTCCGGGCTCTATCGGGCTCTATCAGGCAAATTTCGTGGTGCCGCAGATCGCTAGAGGCACCTACCCGGTGGTGATTACGATCGCGGGGCAAGCGTCCAATCGTCCAGTGATGACGATCTCGAACTAAGGCGTGGGGGTGGCTTGCTGAGTTGAGGGCTTCAGATCCTTCTTCAGATGATTTACGATCCGCTCAGCCGTCTTATCCAGCTCATCGTTTCCCGAGTTCTTCGGCCGCTCGTAAATGGACCACAACACCTTCCTAGTTTTCCGGTCCACGATGAAGTACGTACCCTTGCCGCGCCCAAACGAGGAAGCTCGCATTTGCGCCGACTCATCTTTTTTCACGTCGGCGTCTTCATCCTCGTCCTTCACGGGGGCCGGATACAACTCATCCAGCCTTTTTTCGAATCCCTCACCCAACCGATCCGTTAAAATCGCATCCGCGCTCTGCGGGTCCGCCGCCACTTGAATCACGCCCATTCGCGACAAACGGTTCGCCAGGAACTGATCCATTTGCGAACCCATGGACAAAATGTAAATCGACCGGACCTGCGTCAGTTGGGGGTTCACGCCCGCCAGAGCCGCGAATGAGAGCACGATAAATTGCAGGAACAGCCGCATGACATCATGATAACTTGTACAAGTCTCAAAAGATCACGGTCATCATCCCGTGTCTCAACGAAGAACAAGGCATAGAACTCGTCCTGCGGCGCATGCCGGAGTTCGTCGACCAGGTGATCGTCGTAGATAACGGTTCCACGGATCGCACCTCTGACGTAGCTCACTCCTTAGGTGCCGAAGTGATCCGCGAACCAGTGCGAGGATACGGGCGCAGCTACAAGAAGGGTTTCTCCAACGCCACGGGCGACATCATCGTTACCCTCGACGGCGACCATAGCTATCCCCCGGATGCCATCTCCTACTTGATCGAAGCCTTCCTTCACCTGGAGGTGGATTTTCTGAACGCCTCCCGCTTTCCGGTCCGGGATTCACGAGCGATGAGCTTCAAACACAAGTTCGGCAATTTGGTGCTCTCGGTTGCCACGTCGCTGCTGTATTTCCGCTGGGTGCGTGATTCGCAATCCGGCATGTGGGTATTCCGCAGATCTATCCTGTCCGACATGATTCTGGAATCCGATGGCATGGCATTCTCCGAGGAGATCAAAATCGAAGCTCTGCGCAACTCAAAAATTCGGTTCGAGGAGATTTCTATCCAATATTCTTCCCGCATGGGCGAAATTAAGTTAAACCCTTGGCGAGACGGATTCTACAATTTATGGTTCCTGGTTAGAAAGCGATTTGCGCCCCGCGCCGCGAAACTAGCGACGCCAAGACCTGAGTAGCGGATGCAATTGGTTCCGGGTTGAGAATGCTTGCCGCTTGACCTCGACCTCTTGCTGTTAGTATGCTTCCGACGTGCGCTTCCTGATTAGTTTATGTGCGTCGGCCTTCTTGTGCGCGGCGCAGACGCCGCCTCCGGCCGCTACGCAAGCATCCGAAAACGGACGCGTGGTCTTCCGCATCTATTGCGCCCCCTGCCACGGCATTCACGCCCAAGGCGGACGCGGGCCTGACCTGACGCGAGGCACCTATGCAGCAGGCGACACCGATGCCGACTTGCACCGAACCATCGTCAGCGGTGTTACTGGAACTGAAATGCCCGGCTTCCCCGACTTCAGCCAAAACATCGTGGGAGACTTGGTAGCCTACATCCGTTCAGCGGCCCAGCGCGAACCCCCTCAAATCAAGGGGAGCTTCAAGGACGGGGAAGCACTCTTCTGGGCCAAGGGCGGATGCGGCGCCTGTCACAAAATCGGTTCGAAGGGCGGCACCCTGGGACCTGACTTGACCCGCGCCGGACGCCAGCGCAGCTATGCCTACCTCCTGGAGTCCGTCGTGCATCCCGATGCGGATATCAGCCCTGGCTTCGAGACAATCACGGTGGTGACTCGCGACGGCAAGAAGATCGTTGGCGTACATCGTGGGTACGATAACTTCAATGCACTGTTGGTGGACCAAGCGGGCAAGTTCTATTCTTTCGATAAGAATGAAGTTACGTCAGCCAAGCAGGAGTATCGATCGCTGATGCCGGGCACCTATGCCAAGCTCTTCTCGCCCGCTGAACTCGACGATGTTCTAGCCTATCTCATGACATTAAAAGGCGTGCAATGAAACCGAGCTCTCTTATCTGCCTGCTACTCATCGTGCCAGCACTCGCGCAAGCGCCCGAAGACTGGACCACCTATGGCAAGAACAATGCAGGCTGGCGCTTTTCGGAGTTGACTTCGATTAACACCAATAACGTGCCATCGCTCGCCCCTGCCTGGATACGGCAGTTCGGATCCAACGGCGGGAATGAGACCACTCCGCTGGTTGTGGGCGGACTCATGTATTTGACCGGGCCGTCGAACACCGCCTGGGCGTTGGATGCGCGCACGGGCCAAGCGATCTGGAGCTACAAGAAAGCATCGCCTGCGGGGCTGAATCTCTGTTGCGGGCAAGTCAACCGAGGCTTCGCGCTGCAAGGCGACAAGCTCTTCAAGGTGAATATTGAAGGCGTCCTCGTAGCCCTGGAAGCCAAGTCCGGCGTGACGCTTTGGGAAACGAAAATCGCCGACTACAAGAAGGGTTATAGCGCCACGGCCGCGCCTCTGATGGTGAAGAACCTGGTTGTCACGGGGATCGCCGGGGCCGAGTTCGGCACGCGCGGATTCGTGGAAGCTTACTACGCCGATACTGGAAAACGTGCTTGGCGTTTCGATACGGTTGCCGCCGAGGGTGATCCGGGCGCGGCATCGTGGGGTGGCGATTCATGGAAGCGCGGCGGCGCATCCACCTGGATTACCGGGACCTACGATCCGGAACTGAATCTCATCTACTGGGGCACCGGCAATCCTGGCCCCGACATGAACGGCGATGTTCGTCCGGGGGACAACCTGTATACCTGCAGCATGGTGGCGCTGGATGCGGAAACTGGCAAATTGAAGTGGCACTATCAGTTCACTCCGCACGACCTGCATGACTGGGACGCGATCAGCGACCCGGTGCTCGCGAATCTTACCGTGAAGGGGAAGCCCGTAAAGGCCCTGATTCAGGCCAATCGCAATGGATTTTTCTATGCGCTTGACCGGACCAACGGCAAATTCCTGCACGCACGCGCATACACCAAGGTGACTTGGGCAGACAGCATCGGACCGGACGGAAAGCCCGTTCTCATTGGAGGAAACGAGCCGAGCGAAGAGGGCACTCGCACTTGTCCGGGCCTCGGCGGCGGGCACAACTGGCAAGCACAGGCGTACAGTCCTCAAACCGGGTTGCTCTATTTCCCGAGTTCTCAACACTGCATGCTCTTCTATAAGACCAAGCAGGATTACTTAGATGGGCAATGGTATCAGGCCAGCACGGTGGGCGAGAACGAGCATGGGGTCGGTTCGATTATCGCGATTGATCCCGCGACAGGCGACACGAAATGGCACTTCGACATGGTTTCAGGGACGTCGGCAGGCATGCTCGCCACAGCCGGCGGACTCGTATTCGGCTCGGACGGCCAAGGCTATCTGATCGCTTTTAATGCCCGTACCGGAAAGGTGCTTTGGAAGTTCCAGACGGGGGCTCCCGTAGCTGCCCCGCCCATTAGCTATGCCATCAATGGACGACAGTACGTCGCGGTGATGTCGGGTCAATCGTTGATCGCGTTCGCGGTTCCAAAATGATCGGCGGCATTGAAGCGGGCGGCACCAAGTTTATCTGCGGGGTCGGGACTGGACCCGACGATTTGGAGACATTCGAGTTTCCGACTACCAGCCCGGAGGAGACGATCGAGCGCACCCTCGATTTTTTCCGCCCTCACTCGGTAAACCGGATCGGGATCGGATCTTTCGGCCCGGTGGATCTGAATCCTGCATCAGCCACGCACGGATTTATCACGATGACGCCCAAACTGGCTTGGCGCAACTTCGATCTTGCCGGGGCTCTTCGACGGGGCACGGGTGCCGAGGTCGTGATCGACACTGACGTAAACGCGGCTGCCGAGGGCGAGTTTCGCTGGGGTGCCGCGCAGGGTCTGAACACGTTCATTTATCTCACGATCGGTACCGGGATCGGCGGCGGGGGAATGGTGAACGGTGGGCTGATGCATGGGCTGCTTCATCCGGAGATGGGTCACATCCGCATCCCGCATGATTGGGGAGTTGATCCATACAAAGGCGGGTGTCCTTCGCATGGCGATTGTCTGGAAGGGCTGGCGTCGGGTCCGGCGATGGAGGCGCGCTGGGGCATGAAGGCGCAAGAGTTGCCGCCCGATCACCCCGCGTGGGCGCTGCAGGCAAACTATCTGGCGCTGGGACTGGCGAACTGGATTTTTACTCTGTCTCCGCAAAAGATTATTCTTGGCGGCGGCGTGATGAAACAAGAGCGCCTGTTCTCGGAGATTCGAAAGCGTGTGGATGAGCTGATCAATGGGTATCTGCAGGCGCCTGAAATCGTGCCGCCCGGGTTAGGCGCGCGCGCAGGAATTCTGGGATCGCTGGCGCTTGCCATTCCTTAGCCTCGGCGAAGCCACCGTCTGAATCAGAGTCCGGTGACACGCAGTCGGCGCGCTACCACGCCAAACGTGATCCACAGGCCAAGCGCCGCCGCTAGACTGATCAACGACATGAGCGGGGCGTCGCGAAGCATGAAGAATCTTAGGCCACTGCTGTCCCATGCGAACGAGACGGGCAGCCCGGTAAACAACAGCGCCAGGGCCAACAGCCAGGAGCGGCGGCGCAGTAGCGTCTTGGTCGCAGCCAGCGCGGCCCGTCCTGAGGTTTGGGGCATTCCCGTCGCTGGCGGAAGCGCGAAATCATCTCGAAGTTCCGCAGCTAGGCGCGACAGTTCTGGGTCGGTGCGCAGCCACTCTTCCACCGCCGCGCGGCTATCCTCGCTGGCCTCTCCGGCCACGTACAGCGGCAACAAATCCTTCACGATTTCACGTGTGACGTTCATGACAACCTTACCTCTCGATTCATGCGCAACTCGGCGAGCTTGCGGCGCGCCCGGTGCACTTTGACTTTTGCCGCGCCGACGCCGATCCTCAGGGCGGCCGCGATCTCTTCGTAAGGCATCTGATCCTGCGCCCGCATTAACAGGGCCGCGCGGTCGGGTTCGGCAAGCGCCTGCAGATCCGTGAGGACGGCGGCCAGTTCGGCACGCCCTTCCGCGAGAGTGTGCGGCCCGGGCGTGGCATCTTCCCAATCGCAGCCGAGCACTTGCTGGCCGTGATCTCCTCTGACCTGTTCGAGATAAAGGTGGCGCGCGATGGTCATCAGATAGCCGATGACCGTGGTGAGGTCCACACGATCACGCGCGCTCCACACGCGTACAAACGTCTCCGACACAATGTCTTCGGCCATAGCCCGGTTGCCGGATAACGAGAGGGCGAAGCGGAACACATCGCGGGCGTGGAGCGCGTATAAGCCATCGAAATCGATCACACGAAGCTGGTCTTTCGCTGTTGCAGCATCAGAATCACGGCAATAATCGCCGCAATTCCGGCCGCCTCGCACGCGATCGTGATCGGCAGCGCCGCCTCGCCCCTCGCCAACGCGCGCACGTAGAGACGCAGGCCGTGCAGCGTGGGTAGAATTTGCAGCACGAAGTTGCCGAACACAAAGAGAACGCCCGTCAGGACGGCAATCGTCCAGCCAACCGACTCGCTGACGATCGCCGTGCCCAGCACCACCGAGAAAACGAGCATCCACGCGCCGAGCACAAGCGCATAGTACCCAAGCGTGCCGAGCACGTGTGACCACAGCGGCTGGTGCGACGCCGCCATGGCCGCCGGGATGTTGATCGGCGACATCCACACCAGCGTGGTCGCGGCAATGGTGGCCGGAATTAGAAACAAGGTGAATGCCGCCACTAGTTTGGCAATGGCCGCGTCACTCGGTGTCACGGGCAGGCTCATCACAAAGGCCAGCGTCTTCCGTTCGCGTTCGCCCAGCACAGGAACCAGCATCACATGAAATGAGACGCCAATCAGCACGTTGAAGGCGAGCGTGATACCCGCCGATCGCTCCATCGATCCGCCGCTTACCGTCATTGCTAAACCCGCGAGGGCGGCGAGAATATAGGCGGCCAGCGGCCAGCGCATCAACCAGCAGTCCTTGCGCACGAGGCGCGCGATCATTCTGGTGTTCATGCAGCCCTTCCGTAGTCGAGCGCGGCTACCTGCTCCAGAAACACCTTCTCGAGGCTTTTTCCGCCGCCGAGCAGTTCACCGACTGGCGCGTGGGCGATCAACCTGCCATCATGCACAAACGCCACTTCGTCCGCCAGCGTGGCCACATCGTCGCCGTAGTGAGACGAGAAGATCATCGCACAACGCTCGCTCCTCGACGCGGCCAGCAGAGCCAGGATTTCGTGGCGAACCAGGGGATCGAGCCCGGCGGTAGGCTCGTCCAGGATCAGCACGTCCGCATGACGCGCCATCGCGAGCAGCAACAACGCTTTCACCTGCTGCCCACGCGACAGACCTCGCACACGCTGATCGGGATCGAGATGAAAACGGTCCAGCAGGTCCGATGCACGTCCCTCATCCCACCCCTCGTACATGTCGCGAACCAGTTGCATATGCCACCTCAGCGTGGCTGTGCCGTAGAGCGCCATATCTTCAGACACAAACCCGACGCGCGCTTTGATCCATCGTTCGTCACCCGGCATGTCGCGGCCGAGCACCGTCACACGGCCGGCATCGGCCCGGACCAAGCCCATCAGAATACGCAGCAGAGTGGACTTGCCGGCGCCATTGCGGCCAATCAGGCCCAGCACAGTGCCGTAGGGTACTTCCAGATCGATTCCCCGCAACGCGAAATGGGGATAGGTCTTGCTTACGCCGCACAGTTGAATCGCACAATCGCTCATTGCAGCCGTCCTTGAATGGTCTTCATCCCGTATAGCGGTGAGGCACCGGAAAGTTACAAGTCGACGTAAATTCTTTTCAGTTCCTCTTCAGAACGACTACATAGATGGGCAGCTCCCAACTTGCTCATGCATGGGCTGCTGCATCCGGAGATGGGGACACATCCGCATCCCGCATGATTGGCAAGCCGGTTGGCGGGAAGGAGTTCAGTCTGGTGCAGCGGTGGGGTTAGCGATAGGAGCGCTCGAGACACATTGCGTTTCCGTGAAGGACCCCAAGAATCTGAACAGGATTACTTCCGGGTTCGTATATGACGAGGTGAGAAAAAACTCTGTAGAAGAGAACCTTTCTGCTCGTCAGGTCGGCACGACGATGTCCGGGGGTGGGAAGGTCGGCCAGCCGGTAAAAGGCCTTGAATAGTTCCGTAACGATCCGGTCCGCCGTTTCCAGTCCTTTCTTCTCCAGAAGGTACAGCCAGATGGCGTCATCGCTAATCAACGCGCAATTTTCCAAGAGCCCGAAACAAGTGCGCCTCGGCGCTCTGGCCGGTCACTTCACGGGCGGATTTGAGCCAGCCTCTCCCAACACCTGCAACTGGGTGCCCTCAGGACGCGTTAGGACGAACTTATCCTCTGTGACTTCAGCGTTCATCTTCATGTTGACCAGCTTCATCACCACGCCATAACCGTCCTGAGGCCGATTGATGTCTATGGTGGCAGGAAAACTCACGCCGTCGTTGCTCGACCAGCCCGAGTAGCGAGTATCGCTCACCGTCAAACTGCCCTCGTCGAAGATTTTCTGCTGAACGATCTCCAAGGTCAATCGATTGAAATAAATCGAGCGGTGCAGCCAAAGCTGGTCCTTATCTTTCTTCAGAATTAGCAGGATGTAGAGCGCGTGCTCTTCGTCGGTGTCATCCTCCAGAATCGCCATTTCTGTATGATCAGGCGGATAGATCAGCATGGCCTGAAGAAACGCCGCTGGCCGCAGATTCTCGATCTTGTTTTTTGAAACCGGCGGAGTATCGTTGCGCCCCTCGATGAATCGATTCTTGGAGGGGAGCAGCAGACGAAACTCCTCGCCCATAGATACCATGTCGAACGCTTTGCTGTGGATCACTGGATCCAGTCCGAGGATTCGAATCTCCTCCGGCTTGCGGAAGAGGACGTGTCCGCTCACGCTCGGGAATTCGGTAATCTCACCTTTATATACGCTGCCGAGGGCGGGCGTCATATCCAGCATGGCCGTAAAGGAATGGACTTGGTCGAAACTCGATTGGATGCGATTTACCAGATCCGCTTTGGTCGCCGAGAGGAGCGGACGCGTATCTTTCTTTCCCTGCCGTGTAACCACACGCCTCCGCACGAGGCAGGATGAGAGTGACAGACTTACCAAGAAAAGAATTGCAATCAGTTTCAGGATTATCGGACGCCGCATGTCTACTTTGGTTCGATGCAGCGAACCGGAAATTTATCTCGCACGTCCCATAGTGGCATGGATGGGAAAGGGCGAGCTGGCTCTTTCCCCAACATGCCTCACTCCTTCAACAGTCGCAAACCCTCCAGCACGACGCGTTCAGCGCTCACCCCTGTCATGCAGCGGTGGTCGATAGGACACTCTCTCAAGAGACACGGACTACATTCCACTTCCTCGCGCACCACCCGCGAGTGACACCCCGTGGGGCCGGTAGCAATGTGATCAGTCGCACCGAAAATAGCCACCGTGGGAACGCCCAAAGCCGAGGCAACATGCATCGCGCCCGAGTCGTTCGTAAGAAACACCTCGCAGGCGGCCGTTAAATCCATGAACTGAGCCAGAGTGGTCTCCCCCGCATGATTGATCACGGGCACGCCTTCCACCAACGCAGCTACCTGATCGCACAACGCGCGCTCGGTCTTGGATCCGAAAAGGGCGATGGACGCGTTACGCTCCTTGGCCAGTCGCAAAGCGGCCTCAGCGAAGCGTTCGGGCAGCCAGCGCTTAGCGGACCCGTAAGCCGCACCCGGGCTCACACCGATTGTTCTGGTCTTCTGCACGTTCGGTCGTTCCAGCCTGATCGCGTCGCTTTCGGGGATCGCGTCGATCACCCCCGCTCGACGGAGCAACTCCAAATAGTAGAAGCGCTGATGCGGCGGGATCTCGCCGCGCTTGGGTGGAGCTACCGCATTCGTCAACAGGAACCCCCGACCATCGCGGTTATACCCGATCCGGTTGGGAATCCCACCCAGTCTGGCAATCAGCGCCGCTTCAAATGCATTTTGCAGCAAGATGGCGCAATCGAATCCTTGCACCCGCAAGCCCCATCCAAACTTGACCTTCTCTGGAAGCGACCGCGCTGCATAAATAATCAGCTCATCCGTGAAACTCTCGCGGGCATACAGGTCGGCCACCCATGGCTTTGCCAGGATCGCAATGTGTGCTTGCGGGAAGCGCAGACGTATGGCGCGCAAAGCTGGCAGGCACATCACGGCGTCGCCTACCCAATTCGTGGCGCGAATCAGGATTCGGGAATAGTTCACTACGCTACAGCAATGGTAACGCCCCGCTCCGCCGATTCTCGCGCGGCCAGCACGATTTCATTCGCGCGATAGATGTCATCCAACGAGAGCCCAGCTGGTTTCCCGTTGTAAACCGAATCCAGAAAATCTGCGAAGAGACTCCGGTCCGCCGGAAGGGGAGCGATGAGGCGTTCTTTCTGCTGATCGGTGGTCAGTTTAAGACCGCCCTGTTCCTGAAACTCGAGCACGCCTTTCGTTCCCGCAATGCGCAGACGATCGTCTCCATGCCCCTCGGCCGAATCCGGCCGGAGATAATCCATGTGCAGCGTGGAAACCGCCCCATTGTCGAGCAGGAAGACCGTGGCGGTTGTGTTTTCCATGTCGCCCATATCGGGATGACCGATGCGGTTCTGCATCGAGAAAGCCCGAGTAATCTCCCGGCCCGTGGTGTAGCGGATCAAGTCCACCATGTGTACGCCGATGAACGGGATGGTGCCGCCGTACGTGTCATGGTGCCGCATCCACTCGGGGCGGGGTCCCAACTTGTAGGACTTCTGCGCGTTCACTTGCGCCACCTCGCCAATAGCCCCGCCCGCCACGATCCGACGCATCTCAGAATAGGAGCCATAGAAACGCATCGGCAGGAACATGGTCAACCGTATTCCGTTTGACGAAACCGCGCTCTTGATTCGTTGCAGATCCGAGCGAGTGAGGGCCAGCGGCTTCTCCGCAGCAATGTGAATCTTGCGGGCTGCGCAGGCTAGAATCACGGGAGCGCGCTCTGCATTCGATCCAGCGATGCCGACCACGTCTAGCTTTTCCCGAGCCAGCAACTCGTGGTAGTCGGAGTAGCGCCTGGCCTTTAGCTTGGTGCCGCGCTGGGGATCCGGATCGTAGAAAGCCACCAGTTCCACGTCCGGTAAGTCTTTGAAAGCATCGAGCACAATGCCGGAGTGACCCTCCAGGCCGATCATGCCCACACGAATCTTGCGTGGAAGCTTTACCGCGAAGGCGAGCGCGCTGGAAAGAAAACTACGTCGAAGCACAGCCGCCAGCCTCGCTATTTCTTGAGCGAGTCTAGCATCTTATTGAAGGCAGTCTGACTAGCGGCTACCGTTCTTGCCGGGCCCGTAAATTTGAAGAAGACTCCTCCTTGAGGAGCTTCCGCGATCGCTGCCGTCATGCGGTAACCGGGCTTGGACGAGTGGGTTGCGGCCATGGGTCCGCCCATGCCTCCGTAGCTGCCGCTAACATCCACCGTGGTGACGCTGAGGCCGTGAATGGTGCGTTTGGTGGTTTGGGCCACGTCCTTCGAAGGCTTCCCGCTTGGCTGTTGGAACTGCCCGATCCAGCGGTCGATATTGGCTTGCACCCCGCCGCCTTGGCCCTGTCCAAAATAGTAGACCGCGCACTCCCCTGGTTCCTGGTCGCCAGCCAAAGCCGGCACAGTGTAAGTCACCACCCGCATGGGTTTTTCAGGACCGGGTTTCCAGTTGGAAGGCGGAGTCCAGCTCACTCCCGCAGCGGACTCAGCCAGAGAAATCGCGGCGGCCATCAAGACAGCCAAGACAGCTTTTCGAACCATACCGTCACTATACCTTGGCAGTGTTATGATCCTGTGCGTGTCAATCGAAATCGGCACGAAGGGCGAGCACTCCGGTACCTCGATGCTGGATTTGACACCGTGGGGACCCTGATTAGCGTGCGTCATCTCGCTGCTACGCCTGTGTGAGGCAGCGAGCCGTCGTGAACGTTAGCCGATTCGCGGCTCTTATCCAAGCGAAGCTGAAGCGGAGCGGACAGCCTTAGATTAACCGCAAATAATTCCGCCAGCTGAAGCGATCCAGCGGCTCCGGGCGTCCTACCAAGCGAGGATAGAAATATGAATCGCATACTTCAGACAGTGTTGGCGACGGCGGCTCTGACAGTCTTTGTGTCTACAGCCGGAGCGCAGGGTCGTGATTCGGATTGGTATCATCGGGACCGCGACGACCAGTATCAGGGCGACCGCTGGCGCAACCGCATATTCTGGCAAGTTAGGCAGGATTTGGACCACGTGCAAACTACGGCTTGGCC
>JANXQZ010000650.1 GCA_025353235.1 Bryobacterales bacterium | reverse complement strand
CGTGACCCGTCTTGCAGACGCGCCACCTGCACCACCATCTTGATCGCGCTGGCGAGCTGCTGCAGAATCACGCGCGAAGGTATCTCAACGTCGGACATCAGCACCATCGCCTCCAAGCGCGAGAAAGCATCCCGCGGGGTGTTGGCGTGGACCGTGGTCATGGAACCCTCCACGCCCGTGTTCATCGCCTGCAGCATGTCCAGCGCTTCCGCCCCGCGGCACTCGCCCACGATGATCCGGTCGGGACGCATGCGCAGCGCGGTGCGCACGAGTTGGCGCTGGTTGATCCCGCCCTCCTTATTGAGATTGGGCGGACGCGTTTCAAACTTCACCACGTGCCTCTGCTGAAGCTGCAGTTCGGCTGTGTCTTCAATGGTCACGATCCGCTCGTCTTCGGGAATGAATCGCGACAGCGCGTTCAGCGTGGTGGTCTTGCCGGATCCGGTTCCGCCCGAGATAAGCACCGTCACCTTCGCCTCCACGCAGGCTGCCAAAAACTTCAGCATGCCGGACATGATCGTCTTGTTGCCGATCATCTCTTCGGACGTGATTACGTGACGGCCGAAGCGGCGAATGCTGAGCGAGGGGCCGTCCAGCGCGAGCGGCGGGATGATGGCGTTGACGCGCGATCCATCCAGGAGGCGAGCGTCCACAATCGGCTGGGCTTCGTCAATGCGCCGCCCCACCTGCGACACGATCTTCTCGATGATGTGCAGCAGGTGAGCATTGTCCTTGAAGCGGACCGAGGTCAGCGCGAGTTTGCCATTGCGCTCGATGTACACGCGGTCGAAGCGATTGACCAAAATATCGGAGATGCTTGGTTCCTTCAGCAGCGGCTCCAGCGGCCCAAGCCCCAGCACCTCATCCAGAACTTCCTCGATGATTTTGTTCTGCTCGGCCGTGGTCATCGGAACGCGCTCGTCTTCGACCAACTGTTCCACCACGCGGCCGATTTCGGCCCGCAAGCGCTCCTTTGGCAGTGACGCTACTCGCTCGAGATTCAAGACGCCGATCAGCTTGCGGTGAATGTCGGACTTCAGCTCGAAGTAGCGATCAGCCGCCCGGGTGGGGCTTTGCGAGCCGCCGGGGGGACGAGGAGGCTGCGGACGGTTATTAGTTCCCAAGATGTCTTCAGTATCTCAACACAGGGTAGGGTAATTTTCACACAAGGGCCTGTCCGCCGAAATGAGCGTGAAACAAATCGTCTCGACGATTCACTACGGCATAGAGGAGCCACACCAGCACATGCTGAAAGTTCTTGGAGCAGTACTCGCGCTCAATACTCTGGCAATTCTGATTGTTGCCGCAACCGGCTGGCGTGGACGCTTCCTGCTCTGGGCAGTGCAGGCCGAGATCTTGTGGCTTTGGCTTGCAATGGGCGGTCTGGCGCTAGCAACTGCGAAGCATTTAGGAGCAATTTTATAAAGTAGCTCCAGGACCGGAAACCTCTTTACAAAAAACTATCGACCGTACGGCTCTCCCGTGATACCCTAAATCGAATGCGATTGGACAAAACTGTTTCGTAACAAGTACTTACCAGCCTAGAGCTCTAGTACCGATGGCGGTTAAGCTTGGAATCGGATAGTGATGGTATGCCTTTGAACCTAAGCAGTTTTAAGGCGTTTTCGGAGGCGGAGCTAGGTGTTACTTCAAGGCCTTCTCGTACCAGTACTCAGTAGGACGAATGATTCTCTCGGACGATAAGAAAGTATGAACGAAGGTTTAAGCACAATCCAGGACGCGCCGCTTCGGTCGAATTTCCCGGAAGGCAGGAAGCCTATGATCCGAATTGTAATCGCCGATGATCATCCGATAGTCCGTGACGGATTGCGCAAGCTTTTGACTCTGGAAGACGACTTCGAGGTGATTGGAGAGGCGGCTGACGGCCGGGAGGTTCTTGATCGGCTTCAGGAGCTTGAACCGGATATCTTGTTGCTCGATCTCAGGATGCCCAATCTGGACGGCTTGGCAGCCTTGCAGGTGCTGCAGCAATCGAACAATAAAACTAAAGTGATTGTCCTTACCGCATCCGAGGACAAAAACGAATTCGTTCAAGCCATGAAGTTGGGATGTTCTGGAATCGTTCTGAAGCAGACAGCTCCGGATTTAATTGTTAAAAGCATCCGCAAGGTGTATGGCGGGGAGATCTGGCTGGATTCTCACACCACCGCTGCCGTAATGCGGCAGTTTGCAGCCCCCGGCGAAGCGGGAAGTATTTCCCCCGGCGGGAAGACCCGCGAACGATCGCCGCTAAGCCAGCGGGAGCGCGAGATCGTTCAGTTGGTCTCGCAGGGCTTCAAGAATAAGGAAATGGCCGAGAAGATGTTTATTAGCGAGCAGACGGTGAAGAACCATCTGCACAATATCTTTGACAAGCTGGGTGTTTCGGACAGGCTGGAACTCGCGCTATATGCCATTCACAAGGGCTTGCACATCGCCAACGGCGAACGCTGATCGCAGCTATGCTGCTTATACTTACAACATCCTGATTTCGTCTTGCGGCTAGGCTGCTTTGTGGGGAATAACTATAGGCAGCCAATCCTGGCTGCAACCGGCTTTCAGCCGGTTTCTCGCGGCCCGGAAAGTAACCACAGAAGAGCCGCTTGGAAAAGCGGCTGCAGCCAAGATTGACTGCCCCACAGGACGTATTAGAACATTCTCGCTGTAAGGGATCATTGTCAGCCGGTCACGCGAAACATGTAAAAATCGTTCAGGTTAGCAGTTTGGTCTACCCGGCGAACGCGCTTATTTTGGGATTTTGCTTCCTGCTTCGAATATATTCTAAAACTAAACGAGGTACCGATTGCGAACAAACACTTCCAGCTTAATCATTAGAAATGTCATAGCCGTTGCTCTGGGGGTGGCTATCATGATGGGCCAAGCTCCCCCGCAGGCGGCGAGGGCGAGGCCGCTCGCCCGTCCGGCGAACGCGCCCGCATATCCGGATCGTGCTCCCGCCGATCCTGCGGTGCTTGCGCGCGGAAAAGCGCTCTATGGAGTACATTGCAATTTCTGCCATGGCTCGGACGCGCGGGGAGGCGAGGGCGGACCAAATCTGCTGCGCTCCGAATTGGTGTTGAACGACCAGCACGGAGAGCTGATTGCGCCCGTGGTTCAGAATGGCCGTCCCGACCAGGGGATGCCGCCCACAAATCTTACGTCGTCGCAGGTGTCCGATGTCGCTGCGTTCATTCACGCCTTTAAGGTAGGCGGATACGATATATCGCGCATGACTCCGCCTACGGTTCTGGTCGGCAATGCGCAGGCTGGCGAGGCGTACTTTGCTGCAACTTGCGCTTCGTGCCATTCCGTCACCGGCGACCTGAAAGGGTTTGGAGCTAAGTTTTCAGACCCAAAGATTCTGCAAAACACGTATCTGATGCCGGGAGCAGGCGGGCGAGGCGGACGCGGAGATCAATCGCTGCTGCATGTGCCTCCAACGACGGTGACGATCTCGCCGCCTTCCGGTCCGAAGGTGTCCGGCAGGCTCCTGCGCATCGATGATTTTATTGTTACTCTGGCCGAAGCCGACGGCACTCAGCGCACATTTCGGCGCGAGGGCGATATTCCAGCCGTGGATATTCACGATCCAATGCAGCCCCATAAAGACCTGCTCCCGAAATACACAGACAAAGATATTCACGACTTAACGGCCTACCTGGTGACCATTCAATGACGAGTTTAAGATTGGTCCTCGCAAGTTGCATAGCGGTGTTTCCGGCGCTGGTGGCGGGCCAGGCTGTCGACTCCGCTTTATTGTCGAAGCCGCTAGGCGAAGCATGGCCTACATACTCGGGCGACTATTCCGGCAAACGCTACAGCTCGCTCAAAGAGATCAATCAATCGAACGTAAAGAACCTGACCCTCGCATGGGTGAGTAGAGTAACGCCGGGAGCAGGAACAACCGTAGGAGGGCGCGGCGGCTTTCCCGGGCTGCAGCCACGGACGATTATCGGCGGAGAAGGAACTGCCGACGTTGGCGACGGCGGCTTTGGCGGCCCCAGCATCCGGGCGTCCATTCTGGAAGTGAACGGCATCCTTTATGTCACAACGCCCGACAACGCGTGGGCCATGGATGCTCGCGACGGGCACGAACTCTGGCACTACTTCTGGAAGACCAAGGGCGGCACTCACATCGGCAACCGCGGGG
>JANXQZ010000648.1 GCA_025353235.1 Bryobacterales bacterium | reverse complement strand
CGCCGAGCGTGGCGGTCCCACCACTTACCGATTGCCCACGCGGCGCAGCAGATGATCGAAGCGCCGCGTACCCAGCGACACCGTTTCCATCAGATCGTCGCCCAGTTCGTCGGCCGTATCCGGCGCAGCATCCTGCTCCGGACGTCCATACCCCAGCCGTGTCGTAGTCGCGCGGAGCCGATCCGCCAGGAAAATCGCCAGCGCCCGATAGAAGTTGGCGGCGAATTTTGCATCCGTGCCCAGCTTCGCTTGCAACACATCGCGCCGCACGGCCAGTACGCTGGCAGCATCCAGCGCCAGCACCGTCGCCAGCGGAGGACGCGCATCCACGAAGGAAATCTCGCCCACCACCTCTCCCGCCAGAAGCGTAGCGACATGCGCACTCCCCGCCTTCACTGCGAGCTGCCCGTCTAAAACGACGAAGAGAGAATCGATGGGCTGGCCTTCGCGCACCAGCACTTGGTTCGGCAGCAGGCGTTGTCTTGCGCCGTTGGTCGCCAGCCACTCGATGTCGGAATCGTCCAGAGCGCCCATCAAATACATCGCTTTTCGCATAGATCTCCTCTTCAAGCAAGCTGGCGCTGTGCCAACCTGGCAAACAATCCATCCCGCGCGATCAACTCCTGATAGGTCCCGATTTCGGCCACGCGCCCGCCATCCAGGACGAAAATGCGGTCGGCATTCACGATGGTGCTTAGCCGGTGAGCGATCACGACGCGAGTGGTACGCAGCGACTCCAGACTGCGGCTCACTTGCGCCTGGGTCCGGTTATCGAGTGCGCTCGTGGCCTCATCGAACAGTAAAATGTGAGGGCGCGCAGCGATGGCGCGCGCGATCATCAGCCTCTGCCGCTGTCCACCCGACAACCCGCCGCCGCCTTCGCTAATCACTGTGTGCATGCCCATCGGCATGGCCCGAATGTCTTCTTCCAATCCGGCCAGCCGGGCCGCTTCCCAAGCATCCGCGAGGTTGATCGGCCGCCCCGCCGCGATATTGTCGAAGATATTCCCTGTCTGCAACTGTCCGTTCTGCAGCACCACACCGATCTGACGCCGCACGGCCTGCGGGTTCATCCCAGCCAAATCCTGGCCATCGAAGTGAATTGCGCCGGATTCGAGCCGCTCAAATCCGAGCAGCAAGCGAAACAGCGTAGACTTGCCGCAGCCCGAAGCACCCACTATCGCGACGAATTCTCCCGGGCGAACGCTGATCGAGAGATCTCGCAGCACCAGGGGCAAGTCCGGCCGGTAGCGGAAAACCGCGCGGCTAATCTCGATGTGGCCAGTCAATACGCCGGGCTCTGCTTTGGCTGCGCTGGTTTCCGGCAGAGTTTCGAGAATCGGACGCGCGCGTTCAAACATGGGCACGATCCCCAGCACCGACACTACTGCGGAACTCAGCGACAAGGCCGCTCCCAAGAACTGGAAGAACGCCGCGTAAAAGGCCAGGAATGCGCCCGTGGTCAGAGAGGTTGTCCCGTCGGCTGCCAACAGCGAGTTGCAATAGAAAATCGCGCCCGAGCACAGCAAAGGAAATGCTGTCATGAATACGGCCAAGTGGTTGGAGAGTCTTCGGGCAGCCGTCGCCTGCTGCTTCTGCGTAGCGAATTCACGTGCCCACACCGTGAAGGCGCGCAGCTCTTTTCCCGTCACGCGCAACTTGGCGATGCCGCTGACAAACTGGAGCACCATGCCCGAAATCTTTCCGCGGATGCCCGACATCTCGCGCAGACGGCGCACCTGCAATATGCCCACGATGGTCGGCACTATGAAGGCGACTGCCGTGAGCGCCGTTCCCAACACTGCCAGCCGCCAACTGTAGTAGAACATCAGCGCGAAACTGAAGGCCGAAAAGATGCCCGACAAAATGGAGTCGAGTGTCGAGCCGGTGAGCTTCTCCCGAATCTGGCTGATCGCCAGACTGCGCATGGCCAAATCGCCGGAGGTGTAATCCCGGAAGAAAGGAACTGGAAGCCCGAGCAAGCGATCCCAAACAGCAGCCTGCATGGCGGCATCCATGCGGCCTTCCAGGCGCACCACGGCAAAGTTTCGGGTGAGTTCGAACAGCCCGGACGCGACGGCGGCGATGGCCAGGAAGATGGAGACCGCCAGCAAGGCCGAACGATCCGCGCCTGGAATGATGCTGTCGAAAATCAATCCCATCGTGACGGGCAACAGCGTGGCGAGCAGGCCGCTGGCTGCGCCCATCAGAATGATGGTGGTCAGGTCCGCTGCCGCGCCGCGCATTCCAAACACCAGCAGATCCCAAACGCCCAGCTTGCGAGCCGGGAAAGGGCGATAGTAAATAAAAGCGAACGGTTCCAGAGTGACGGCTCTTTTGCGATCCAGCCGGTAGGTGCGGTTCTCCACGGGATCCCACAGGCGGTTGCGACCGCGCCAATCAGGCAGCACGGCTTGCGGACGCTCGTCTTGCTCGCGAAACACCAGCAGCGGACCGCATTGCTCGCGCCACCACTCGCCTTTCAGGGCCACGCGGCGCTCGCGGATTCCAGAGGCTTGGGCGATCTCTTGCAAGCCCTCGCTGCCTCGCACGCCCCGGGGAGCGCGGATCTGGACTCCCAACGCCTTGCCGACCGCCATCGCAACCTGCAGCATGGGACTGGCAAGGCCCGTGTCCCCGGCCTCCGCAGGTGCCGTCCCGGATTCCAGAGGCGAGGCCAGTTGCCGCAGCGCGATCCCGGCGGCTGCCGATTCCTGCCCTGCCGCGATGGTCAAGCGCACTCGTTCTTTGCCCTCCGCCTCGGCCCGGTCGAGAACCAGGGCTTCGAGCACCGCGCGATGAAACACGTTCAATTCCTGGGGCAAGTCGGGTGCGCGGTGCACGACCGCTGCGGCGAGAGCATGGGTCCAACTGTCCCGATCTTCGACGCTCTTGACGGGATCCAGGCGCGTTCCGGGGAGCGGACAAGCCAGCAGACCCACGCCCGCGCCTTCTTCGAGGGCGAACAGCACGCCCCCTGCTTCCATGCGTAAGACGTGCCGGCGCGGACCGCGCGGATTGTCCCCTTCAAGATCCACCAGGAAAATATCGACGGCACCAGAGACGATGCGCCAGGCCCGCTCCCGCCCAAGCAGCACGAAGGCCGGGACAATGTTGCTGGATTGTGGAGCGCTCGCCATTTAGTCGGAGCCGGCTGCAGGTTGACAACCTGCCCCATGTGTTGAGCTTTTCATCACCCTGACGTGATCAATGCGCGGTAGGGGCCTTCCACCGCGATCATCTGCTCGTGCGTGCCGCGCTGCACTACCCGGCCCTGCTCAAGCACGAGAATCTCATCGCAATCCCGGATGGTGCTCAGGCGGTGGGCCACGATCACGCACGTGCAGCCCAGCCTGCGTAAGTTGTCATCGATGTTTTTCTCGGTGGCTGGGTCTAGCGCGCTGGTCGCCTCGTCCAACACCAGGATGCGCGGCGAAGTGGCTAACGCGCGGGCCATCTCCAGGCGCTGACGCTGGCCTCCGCTGAAATTGCGTCCGCCTTCCTCCAGGGCATATTCGTAGCCGCCTTGGCGGTTAGCAATATCGTCGTGCAAGCAAGCATCCTTCGCTGCGCGCACCAGCGTGGCGTCTTCCATGGTCGCATCCCACATGGCGATGTTGTCGCGGATAGACCCGCCAAAGAGGAAGATATCCTGATCCACCATCGCTAGCGAGTTGCACAATACGTCGCGCGGAATATCCCGACGCGGCAACCCATCGAAAAGAATCTCGCCGGACCACGGCTCGTACAAGCCTGTCACCAGCTTGGCCACCGTCGACTTCCCGCTGCCCGAACGGCCCACTAGCGCCACCCGCTGGCCGGGCTCCAGCTTCAGACTGAAGTCCGAGAGCAGCGGCTCCGCAAGACGGCTATAGCCGAACGTGAGATTGCGCAACTCCACATAGCCTTCCAGCTTCGGATGGGCCGTGGCGGACGAAGTGACCGCAGACGTTCGATCTACCGGATTACGGAGAACATCGTCCAGCCGGGTGAGGTCCGTGCCGACCTCCTGGAAGTATTCGCCGAGATTCACCAGGCGCGCCACTGGATCGAGAAAGCTGGCCATCAAGCTCTGAAAGGCGATCAGCATGCCCATCGTCAACACGCCGTCCATGACACGCATCCCGCCTAAGCCGATGATGGCTGCGGCATTCAGCCCTGCCAGCAGCGGCGGCACCACGGAGAAAAGTTGGGAGGATGTGCCCAGTTCCTGCTCGGCGTTCACCACCTTCGCCTGGTATCCGCTCCAGCGGGAGAAAAAATCCGTTTCCGATCCCGTAGACTTTAACGTTTCGATGATCTGCAGCCCGTTCATCGAGCAACCCACCATCTTGCCTTGCTCGGAGGCCAGGCGGAGACTTTGGCGCGCATAGCGTTTGGACAGTAATCGCAGCGCGACAAAATTTAAGGCGGCAATGGCGAATCCAATGGCCGTGAGCCTGCCATCATATTGGTACATCAGCGCGGCGTAGAATCCGATCAGTAGAATGTTGGCTGCGTTGGTGGCCAGCACGCCCGCCAACACCTGCGCCACCCGATCGTTGATGTCGACCCGCGAACCGATCTCGCCCGCGAATCGCTGCGCAAAGAATTCCATCGGCAGCCGCAAGACATGCCAGAAGAACTTGCCGCTGGATCCGAGGGCCAGCCGGGTTTCGAGGGTAAGCAGAGTATTCTGTTGCAGCCACGTGAGCAACGCCTTGATGACGAGGGTGCCCGTCATCGCTAAGAGCAACGGCTGCAGCCAATAGTTGAGGCCGCCGACCAGAATATTGTCGATGTATACGCGAGTGAAGACGGGCGCGACCAAGTTGGGCAGAGCCAAGGCCAAGGTGGCCAAGAGCGTGTAGAGCAGCGCCATCCGGGTCCCAGGGAGCCGTGCTGCCAGTGAGCGTAACACGGCACGGCGCTGGCCTCCGCGTTCGAAGGTCGGACCCTTTTCGAAGACCAGTACGACGCCGGTAAAAGATTGGTCGAATTCCTCGGTGGTGACCACTCTTGGCCCGGTCCCAGGGTCGTTTAGATAGACTTTATTGCGACCGAAGCCCTCAAGCACAACGAAGTGATTGAAGTTCCAGAACAGGATCGCGGGCCTCCGGATGTCGCGCAGATCGGAAGGTTCTTTTTTGTAGCCTTTGCCAACCAGACCGTGCTTGCGCGCGGCTTTCAGGATGTTGCTGGCTTTGCTCCCGTCGCGCGAGACGCCGCAATCGAGGCGGAGTTCCTCGAGCGGAATCCAGCGGCCGTAATAGCCGAGAATCATCGACAGAGACGCCGCTCCGCATTCCACCGCCTCCATTTGGAGGATGGTGGGCGTACGCACGCGCGAGCGCTTAAAGAAGTGGAACTCCCGCTTCACCATCTAACACAGCAGCATAGCCGCCACCACATTATCACTGATCGC
>JANXQZ010000637.1 GCA_025353235.1 Bryobacterales bacterium | reverse complement strand
ACGTCGGGCGTTTGTGGCGCAAGGGGCGTATCCGACGGGCCCTCCGCACTCTCCTGAATGTCCCCGTTGCTGGCGGCTACGCTCGATTCGCCGGTTGGAGCCTGAGCCGGTTCCACAACGGAAGGTTGGTCCGCTTGCTCGCTTGTGGCGTCACCCTTCACGTTCGCGCCCAGACTCTGAATCGACTTCCAGATCCGCGTCACCGCAGTCTTGCGGTCCGTGAACTTCTTGACCGGGATTGCCCCCGGCAGCGTGTTCCAAATCTCGACCAGCCGTGGCGTCGGCCAGTTGGCGGCAAGTTCGCCGAGTTCCTCCGCGCTTACAAACTGCTGCGCGTCCTTGATGTTCTGGGCCTCCGCCGCTGTAGCGTGGGCCGTGATGTTGTTGTCAGGGGTAATCGTGTAGATCGTCATGTTGGTCTCTTTCCTGGCGCGGTGCTTGCCGCGTCGATCACATTCATCACTCCGGTGGCGAACACAAGCAAGAGAATTCTGCTCTAAATCCGGAACAAGTGTAAAAAGCACGAAACCGGCAGTCGTGAACAAAATATGGCGGGGAACAGCGGAAAATTCGGGCACAAGAAGGAGGAAGCAATCGCGGCGTTGCTGACCCAGCGCAACGTCGAAGAAGCTGCCCGTGCCGCCGGCATTGTCTCCAGGACGTTGCTGCGATGGTTGCAACTGCCAGAGTTCCAAGCGGCCTACCGCCAAGCACGCCGAGATGCGTTCTCACAATCGATCGCGCGCTTGCAGCAAGCTTCTGGAGCCGCCGTTTCAACGCTCTTGAAAGTCATGGTGGATCCGGCTACGCCAGCTTCGAGCCGGATCAGGGCTGCCGATAGCATTTTGGATCATGCTGCAAAGGCGATTGAGATTGAAGATCTCGAATTTCGTGTCTTGGAGCTGGAGAAAGCCGCCGCAATATCGAGGCCAAGCTGAATGAGGCTGCGCGGTACGCGATGGCTCCCGGCTATCGAGCCTATTCTTCTGGCTAGTAGCCGGGAGGAAACCAGATTAGGAAGCTGACTAAGATTCCACTCGCCGGGGAGCGGTCTCAAGATGCGTAATTTCCAGAACCGAGTCCAGCGCCTGGAGAGATTTTTTCTTCCTCGACAACTGGATGTCTGCGTGGATGAAGGGACTTTAGCCGCAGCTTTTAAATTGCTCTCTGACGAGGATCTTGAGGCGTTGATCGATGCGAGCCAAGGCGGGGTTAAAGGCAGCTCGCAAGACGCCCGCCAAAGGGCGGCGCAAAGGTCTGTGGCCCGGGCAATTGAGCAAGTGCAACGCAAATAGCGGCAGGTGGGGGGTGTGCATACAGATTCGCGGGGCCAAGGAATTTCAATGATCCCGCTCACTAACGGAGCCTCTTGAGCGCACAGCTAATGGTGGGGACTGGCTTGCACGCTGCTGGAGCGTTTCAAGGAGCGTTTCAACCGGCGCGGGGTAGCGCTGGTATCCGTTGCCGATTCGCTCGACACGGGCTCGGCTGCAGGGCGGCTGGTGCTGAACATCATGACCGCAGTAAGCCAATGGGAGCGCGAGGCTATCGGCGAGCGCACGCGCGATGCGTTGGCGCATAAGCGGTCCCGTCGCGAAAGGGGTTGGCAACATCGCCTACGGATTTCGTCTGGCTGGAGATGGCGAGCATTTAGAGCCGGACGACGCCGAACAGGCCGTGCTAAAGCAGATCTCGGAATTAACTCGGCTGGTCTTGCTGCCCTCGCGGGTCCCCTTCTTCGTAGCGGGCTTGGGCGCTTTTTTGGTCCGGGTGGCCTTCTTGGGTGCGGGCGCCTCGAGCGGCGCAACGTCGGGCGTTTGTGGCGCAAGGGGCGTATCCGACGGGCCCTCCGCACTCTCCTGAATGTCCCCGTTGCTGGCGGCTACGCTCGATTCGCCGGTT
>JANXQZ010000596.1 GCA_025353235.1 Bryobacterales bacterium | reverse complement strand
GAGATGCAGCGCATGCGGCGATTGCATGTGACAGGAAAGGCCGGAGAGATAGATATCTGCTCCAGGTGCTGCACTACGATTCCACACCCGCTGCTGGTGGCTGGAAGCTTGCTCCTGCACGGAAAGACAGTGCGGAAAATGCTTCCCTGGGTGGAGCGTATAGCATACTTCTCTAGAGTGCCAAAGGGATTGCTGAGGCCGCCCAAGCGTCAGGAGTCATCCGTCGAGTTAGTGCAGATAGAGAGAAAGAGAGGTAGCTGATCGAGTGGGCTCTCCAGCCATGATACCTGGTAGGCTTATTCCCGCGCTGCTCGGCGGGATCCTCTTACTCGCCCTGGTCGCCGCTGGATTCTATTTCGGCAAACCGACGGTTGAACGAGGAACTCGTCCAAAGGTCCTCCAGGATAAGGACGGGATCATGCTTCTAGTGCCCGCAGGCAAATTCATCTTCGGCGACGATGACGAACAATCTCCCAACAAACGACAGCAAGTAGATCTGCCAGCTTTTTATATCGATGCTACAGAAGTATCCAATGCCCAATACACGCGCTTCGTAACGGCGGCGAGGCACGCCGCTCCAGATTCCGAAAATTTCAAAACGAACCCAACTCTGCCCGTAGTGGGTGTGAACCTAGACGATGCCAAGTCTTACTGCTCTTGGGCAGGACGAAGGGTGCCGACAGAACAGGAGTGGGAAAAAGCTGCCCGAGGCGTGGACGGCAGAATCTATCCCTGGGGCAATCCGCCGCTGCCTAGTCCCGGCAAGTTGGTGCCTGTGGATTCATATCCTGAGCGACAGAGTCCCTATAAAGCCTTGAACATGAGCGGGAACGCCTCTGAGTGGACGGTCTCGGAATTTCCGGTCACCGACCGCGAGATGGATGACATGCGGAAAAATACGGGCAGAGCAGAAGTGTCCAGAAACTGGTGTAATGTAAAAGGCGGCAGTTTTTTGTTAGAAAAGGACCTGTTTTCTCGTGTGTATATGCGAAGGGGCTGGCCTGCAAATCAGGCGTCACCGATGATCGGCTTCCGTTGCGTAAAAGATGCCAACTTATATGTCCGGTTTGTGGAGATTTGGTTTATTCGGGGTCGCCGCGCTCAGCATTGTCCTGGGCCAACAGCCCGACGAGGCTCCTTTCAGAGCTAGGGACATGTTCTACACAGCCTCCGATATGCTGAAGCCTACGGCGGGACGCAAGCCCCAAAACACGCAGGCGGACGGGGCTTCTAAGCCTGAACAGACTCCCCCTCCTCAGTCCGGCAACCCGACCAAGAAAGCGCCCGTGCGGCCACAGCCCGAGTTGGCCCTCGCGATTCCCAAGGACCCTGAAGCCTATTTTGAGACCGTGAGCCAAAATGCGGAGCTGCCCAACCTCGGACTGCGCTACAGCCTTTTGAAGCAAACGCGCGGCCAGATGGTGGAAGTCAGCCCGAGTTCGGTCTTCAGATCCGGCGACCGCATTCGGATCAGCGTCATGGGCAATCAGAAAGGCTTCCTCTATGTAGTCGGACGTGGGTCCAGCGGAATCTGGAACACTTTGTTTCCGCATCCCGCGTCGCCCGAAAAAAGCAACGATATTGTTCCCGGACGAAACTATCAGGTACCTGGCGGGCGGAACGAGTTCATCACGTTCGATAGCCGAGTGGGCGAAGAGAAAATTTTCATCATGTTATCGAAGACCCCGGTGAACGATCTAGAATCGTTGATCCAGGCACTCTCGGGCGCCGAATCGTCCAGCCCCGCCAAGCCGGACCGAAAGCTGATGGAGGCTCGAGTTCGAGTGAACGATCAGATCATCGAGCGACTGCGGCAGGGAGTGCTCAGCCGGGATCTGGTGTTCTCCCGTCCCGAGACGCAGCCCGCAAGCGCGGAGCCGTCCGAAGAGGCCGTTTACGTCGTCAATATGAAATCTGCCGAAGGTTCCAATTCGCGCGTCGTCGTCGATCTGAGCCTGAATCACCAGTAGCGGAGGCTTACCATGATCAACAATCTAGCGCGCAATGCTGTCTGCGCCGTATTTACATGCGTTCTGGCAGCTGGCCCCGTTGAGAAAATGGAGGTCAGCCTGGAGCGAAAGGCCGGCCTTCAGACTGAAGCGATGGATCCGAATCACGTTTTTGACAAGGATGACCTGATCCGGTTCCGCTTCAAGAGCAGCTTCAACGGCTATCTCTACGTGATCAATCACTCTACCTCCGGGAAAGATTCTTTGCTCTTTCCTAATGGAGATGCAGGTCTTGAGAACCACATCCAAAAGGGCCACTCCTATGTGATTCCGATGACGCAAAGCGGCTGGTTCCGCGTGGAAGGGCCTCCGGGACACGAAGTGACATATTGGCTGGTGAGTCCCGCCAAGCTGAGTGCCATGCCCAATTACCGGGATAATTCGACTGCTCTCGATCCTTCGATCACGCCTCGTTGCGATGACGAGGTCTTCAAAGCGCGGGGCGACTGCGTGGACATGACCGCCGGGCCCAAGAGCATACTTGATGCCAGCGACGTGCCCGCGTATTTCGCCCAGATGGCCAAACCGCGCGAGCTGACTGTGATGAAGTCTGACAAGAAAACCTCGGTCCTAATTCCTCCGGGCGAAGACGGCCCGTTTATCTACACGTTTCGAGTGGCCCACCGATGAAGCCCCGCGCTGTTATCGCTTTGCTTCTGCTTGCGCCGCTAGCCGCCATGGCGCAGGCGCCTCCGCCGCAAATCGATAAACGCGACCTGCGCTTTAACAAAGACCCGGTCGCTCCCGAGGCAAAGCCCGTCGGCGGCCCTGAGATCCCACGCAGTTATGCCCTCGTCGTTGGCGTATCCTCTTACAAGAATCTCGCCGCGAAAAACCAATTGAAATTTCCCTCCCGAGATGCGGCATCCGTCTATACAGCGCTCATCAGCCCGGAAGGAGGACAGTTTCCCCCGGAAAACGTGCATCGACTCCTGGACGGGCAGGCCACGCTCGCCAACATGCGCAAAGAACTGGAAGTGTGGCTGCCTAGCGTCTCTAAGGATGATGACCGCGTACTCATCTATTTCGCGGGACACGGACTGCTCGACCATGGCAAGGGCTATCTTGCACCGTACGACATAGAGCCAGGGAACATTGCCGCCTCAGGCTACTCAATGGAGCAACTCGGACGCGTCATCGGATCGAAGATACACGGCAAGTGGAAAGTGCTCTTAACCGACTCATGCCACGCTGGCGCAATTACTCCCGAAGCCGATGCTCAGCAGATTAACGCCAGCTTGCTGCAGCTTGATCGGTCTCTCTTCTCGCTGACTGCTAGCCGCGATCGCGAGCAGTCTTTCGAGAGCGAAATCTGGGGCGGAGGCCATGGAGCCTTCACCTACTTTGTGATTAAGGGAATCGAAGGCGAAGCGGACGAGAACGGCGACGGTATCGTGTCGGCGGACGAACTGGCCGAGTACGTCCGAGTCAACGTGCGCCGCGAAACCAAGACCCACCAGAATCCGACCAGCGAGCGCGGAAGCTTTGACGCCAAGATGGTGCTGGCTTATAACCCGAGCCGGGCGACCATCTCG
>JANXQZ010000591.1 GCA_025353235.1 Bryobacterales bacterium | reverse complement strand
GCATCGCCATTCGTGTCGATGGCCGGAAAACCGTATATTGAGCCGCCATGCGTAAGCATGCGGGCAAACGCAAAGTCTCCGCCAACAAAACCACTGAGATTTGCTACGCGATCACGCCCTTAGCCACCACTCCCGCCACATCAGTCAACCTGAAATTCCGCCCGCTATAGAAATACGTCAACTGCTCATGCTTGAAACCCAGCAGGTGCAGGATGGTCGCATGCAGATCGTTGATAGAGATCGGCTGCTCCGCCGCCTTGTAGCCGAACTCATCGCTGGACCCGATTACCTGTCCGCCCTTGATCCGTGCGCCAGCCATCCACATGCTCATGGTGCCGGGATTGTGATCGCGCCCGACGCCGCGCTGTGAGATGGGCATGCGTCCGAACTCGCCTTGCCAGGTGACCAGGGTTGAATCGAGCAGGCCGCGCGCTTTCAAATCCGTGAGTAACGCCGAGATGGGCTGATCCACTTCGGCGGCGTGCTGGGAATGATTCTTCTGGACGTTTTCGTGTGCGTCCCAGGTGTCCAGGTTCTGGTTTCCGAGGCCGCCATGGTAAAGCTGCACGAATCTTACGCCCCTCTCCACGAGCCTTCGCGCCATGATGCACTGGCGAGCAAACGGCTCCGTCACAGGGTTATCCAAACCATACAGCTTGCGTGTAGCTTCGCTTTCGCGCTCGACATCCACGGCTTCCGGCGCGACACCTTGCATCCGGTACGCGAGTTCATAAGAATTGATCCGCGCAGATAACTCTGAGTTGCCGGGAAACTTCTGCAGGTCCATCTCATTCAGCTTAGAGAGCAGGTCCAGGCGCGCTCTCTGTTCTTCGGGAGCCATTGAGGAGGGCGGCTTCAGGTCCACGATGGGCGTGCCTTTCGGCTTGAACACGGTCCCTTGATAGGCCGCTGGCATGAAGCCAGCACCCCAGTTGGCCGGTCCACCAAAGGGGCCGCCATGCGCATCATAGATCACCACGAAGGCCGGGAGATTTTCATTCTCGGTGCCAAGTCCATAGGTTACCCAGGCCCCGAGACTCGGGTAGCCCATGCGAATCATCCCCGTCGCGAGAGCGTAGTGCGCCTGCACGTGGTCGTTAGATTTGCCGTAGACCGATCGGAGCAGCGCGAACTCGTCCGCATGCTCAGCAATGCGGGGAAAAATTTCGGACACGTCAAGCCCGCTCTGCCCGTACTTGCGGAACGTGAACGGGCTGGGCATCAGTGGTCCCGGATATCCCTGCCGCACCACCACGTCGCCCTTGCCGGTAAGCGGCTGGCCGGCATACTTGTTCAGCATGGGCTTGGGGTCGAAGGTGTCCACATGGCTGACGCCTCCGCTCATGAAAAGCGAAATGACGCTCTTGGCCCGCGGCGCGAAGTGGGGCTGCTTCGGGGTCATGGAACCAGTGGTGGAGGCCAGCAGCTTGTCTTGGTTCAGCAGCCAAGCGAGCGCGATGCCGCTGAGTCCGCCACCCGCTTCAAAGAGGAGTTCGCGCCTGGATTTAGTGCTATCTGACATACAGAAACTCATTCAGGTTGAGAAGAACGTGGGCCAATCCCGTCAAATCGTGGCGGGATACAAACTCCCGACCCAGCTTCCGTTCCTGCTCGCTTGGATCGCGGCTGAGTGCGAGACGATACGCATAATCCACTTGCATGTCGCCGCTGTCGGGGACCGCTTCTCGGACTCGGTCGGCAAATAGACCGGCCTGCTTCAAAACGAAGTCGTCGTTCAGCAGCATCAACGCCTGCGTTGGAACCGTGGTCACGTTTCGCGCCCCGCAACTGAGGTTTTGGTCGGGCAGGTCGAAGGCTTCGAACAGGGGGAACGGCAGTCCACGCTTGCGATAAACGTAGACGCTCCGACGCCAGACTTTGGGTCCATCCTCGTCCTGGTTCCAGATCCCATAGCTCATTGACTTGCGCACTTCGGTTTGCAACACCGGGAACACCGGGGGCCCAAACATCTCCCGATTCAATCCTCCGCTAACAGCTAGGATGGAGTCGCGCACGCTTTCCGCATCCAGCCGGTGCACGCGGTAGCGCCACAGATAGAGATTATCTGGATCCTTGGCCAAGTCGCTCTCGGCCACAAAGCCGGAGGACATCCGATAAGCGTGGGACGTCATCATCAAGCGGTGCATCTGCTTCATGCTCCAGCCGCGATCAATGAACTCCAGCGCCAGCCAGTCCAGCAGTTCGGGATGGGTGGGAGTTTCACCCATCTTGCCGAAGTTGTCGAGCGTAGCTACCAGTCCGCGTCCGAAGTGATGATGCCAGATGCGATTCACCGCAACGCGCGCTGTGAGCGGGTTGTCGGGCGAGGTAAGCCATTCCGCGAGAGCGAGCCGCCTCCCTGACGTATGGCCGCTAGGCGCTGGCAGCTCGACGGGCGGGTTCCCTTGCGTGGCGACAGTGATAAAGCCCGGCTTCATCAGCGATCCGTGGCTGTTCACATCTCCGCGGATCAAGAAATAGGATGGCGGCGCTTCATAGCGGCTCGACCCGGTGTGAATGTAGCTGCCCTCGAAGGCGGCCTTCTTGACGCCTTTACCTGGCGCGGGCTCGTCGCCGGGGCCATCGGGAGTAAAGCGGTAGTCGCCATCGGTAATGCCCATTGCCATCGGAATCGGGGCAGGGCGCTCCTGCTCGATCTGCTGAACTTCGGCCAGCAGAGCCTTCTTTGCCGAGAGATCCCCCGCCTTCATGCTGCGGTCGATTTCATTGCTCGAAATTGAAACGGTGAGGAGGACTTGGTTGGCGAGTAGCTTCTGACCCTGGGTGCGGTTATCCTCCGGCAAGGCAATCGCTTCCTGAACATTGGCAGGAAACACCTTGTACTTAGCGGGCAAAAGGAGGTCGCGGTAAGGTTGCTCGAGCGTCTTGATGTTCTTGCGCACATCTGAGATCCGCGCATTCACGGCTGCGGTCTTGCGTTTGTATTCCGCAGCTTCTTCGGGCGGAACCAGAGGGTGATCCACCTCGACATAGGGCCACAGCGAAGCCTGCAGGCGGTAATAATCCTTCTGCGGAATTGGATCGAACTTGTGATTGTGGCAGCGAGCGCATTGTACGGTGAGCCCGAGCACGCCGCGCCCGATGGTGCCAATCATGTCGTCCAGATAGTCGTAACGAAACTCAGGATTATCCTTCTCGCGAAAGCCGACCTTGGCGTAATTGCGGAGGAAGCCAGTCGCTATCAGGCTGTCGTTGGTGACCTTCGGCACTTCATCGCCCGCCAATTGTTCTCGGAGAAAAACGTCGTAAGGCTTGTCTTCGTTGAATGCACGGATCACGTAATCGCGGTAGCGCCATGCGTTGGGGCGATCAAAATCGTGTTCAAAACCGTTCGAGTCCGCATACCGGGCTACGTCGAGCCAGTGGCGTCCCCAGCGCTCCCCATAGGCAGGCGAGGCCAGCAGTCGATCGATGAGCTGTTCCCACGCATCTGGCCCATGATCGGACAGGAAGGCCTGTGCATCGGCGGGGGATGGAGGAAGCCCGGTAAGGTCGAGATAAGCGCGACGGAGCAGAGTTACCGGATCGGCTTCCGGCGCGGGATTGAGGCCCTTCTCACGCCACGTCTTTTGCAGAAATGCATCGATCGGATTGCCGGGCCCAGGTGCCGCAACCCGCGTAGGCTTGCGGAAAGCCCAGTAATTCCGAGCCTCTGGAGGGATCGGCATATCCTCCATCGCACTCAACTGTGCTTGAGAATCCGAGGACGCGGCAGGGGCGGGCCCATCCCAAGGAGCGCCTTGGTCGACCCATGTTTTGATTAACCGGACCTGTTCGTCCGTGAGTTTGCCATCCATCGGCATGGCTGGCTTTTCCAGTCCAGCTACGCGGCGATAAAGGGGACTTGCTTCCGCCTTGCCGGGAACGAGCGCGGCTCCATGCTCGCCTCCTGCGAGAGCTGCGACGCGCGATCGCAGATCGAGCTTGCCAAGTTGGATGGCGGAGCCGTGACATTTCCAGCATCGCGATTCGAGAATTGGCTGAATCTGTTTTGAGAAAGAGAGATCGCTACTAGCGGCTGACGCAGCCGTTCCGGCGACTAGGAGAGCGAAGAAGAACCGTGCCTGCAAGCAGTTCCACCCTTGCCGGAATGATAGCATAGCGTCGATGATTC
>JANXQZ010000589.1 GCA_025353235.1 Bryobacterales bacterium | reverse complement strand
GAAATAGCCCGCACCTTGTACCGCAAGGCCGCTTCGCTCCATAACGTTCAATTTCAAAGCTTCGCGGCGATGACGGATTTGCTGCTCGACAACAATGGCGCGGTGGCGGGAGCGGTTGCCTTCGATCAAGCTTCCGGAACGCTCATCCACCTTCGCGCCCGCGCCGTGATGCTGGCCACCGGAGGCATCGGGCGCGTCTACAAGGAGACCACAAATCCGGACGTGGCTACGGGCGATGGGGTAGCCGCAGCTCACCGGGCCGGCGCTGAGATCCAAGATATCGAATTTGTTCAGTTCCATCCCACCGCTCTCCACGTGGCGGGCGCTCCCCGCTTCCTGCTTTCCGAAGCGCTCCGGGGCGAAGGCGCTTATCTTCGCAATCAAGCTGGCGACCGCTTTATGGAGCGCTACCATCCCCTGAAAGAGCTTGCTCCGCGGGATGTGGTTTCGAGAGCCATCGTGACCGAGATTCAAACCACCGGCACCGAGCATGTGTACTTGGATCTAACCCACCTCGACGTCGCCAAACTGCCTGCTCGATACCCTCGGATTTACCAGACTTGCTTGCGCTATGGGATCGATCTAGCGAAGGAATCCGCCCCCGTGCATCCCGCCGCTCACTACGCGATGGGTGGAGTCAAAACCGACTTGGATGGGCGCGCCACTTTGCGAGGCCTGTTTGCGGCGGGAGAAGCGGCTTGTACCGGTGTCCACGGGGCCAACCGTTTGGCGAGCAATTCGCTCCTGGAAGGTGTGGTTTTCGGAGCGCGGGCAGGACGCGTGATGGCCAATTCGCCAAGTGCATCCACTAATCTAGGAGAGCCTGCTCCGGTCTCTTTTCCGAACACCACCGAGGCGGATCTCCGAACGCTGGCCTGGGATCAGTGCGGCATTCTGCGCAAAGGATCCGGCTTAACCGCGGCGCTTAAGGTCTTGCAAACTGCTTGGCAATCGAACGTTTCAGCGGATCGTTCCGGCTTCGAATTGCGCAATATTCATACCGTCGTTTCCCTGATCGCGCGCGCCGCCCTCGCCCGGGAAGAAAGCCGAGGCGGCCATTACCGGCTCGACTTCCCCGAGAAACGAGAAGTGTTCCAAAGACACTCGCTCACATCCCTTAATCAGAATGTCCGATTCTTCTAGAAACCTTGAGCGCGGTTTCATCACTAGCGCGCCCCTGATCGTGTTGTTTCTGCTTTTGGCCGGAGCGGAAACCATGCGCGAAGTGAGCCCCGGCGTGCTGTTTTGGGCTGCGCCGTGTTTATTGCTTTCTGCTCTCTTAATCGCCTGGGGGGCGGAATCGGCTCAGTTCTTTATCGCGCAGGGCTTTGCCTTGGCGATCCTGGCGTGGCTGCAGACGCTCCCAGAGTTCGCCGTCGAGGCGGTTCTAGCTTGGCACCAGCAGACTCACTACCTGCTTGCCAACCTAACCGGTGCGCTGCGCCTTCTAACCGGATTTGGCTGGCCGATGATTTACTGTGCTGCCGCTACGGTCCACCGCAAGCGAACCGGCACTCCTCTACGAAGCATTAGTTTGGAAGGCGACGACAGCGTGGGGGTAGTTGGATTACTGTTGCCGCTCATTTATATGAGCTTTGTTCTCTGGAAAGGTTCGCTGCACATTTACGACGGAGTAGTCCTGATTCTGATCTATGCGGCTTATCTGTTTATCCTGAGCAGGCTTCCAGCCGAGGACAAAGAAGGCATTGAGGATCTGGAGCGCATTCCCCGTGCTATCGTGCTCTCGCCGCGCGGGCGCCGAATCGTTTTGATCGCCCTTTGCTTCATCGTCGGCGGCGGGCTTATTTACTTCACCGCCGAGCCGTTTCTCTCGAGCCTGATGGGGTTGGCAACCGTGTTGGGAGTGCCCAGCTTCGTCTTCATCCAGTGGGTCGCCCCATTCGTCTCCGAATTTCCCGAGATGGCGTCCACGTTCTATTGGGCTCGGACGGTAACTCGGGCCCCCATGGCCCTCATGAACATGGTGTCCAGCAACATCAATCAGTGGACCCTCCTGACCGCAATGTTGCCGATCGTTTATTCCTTGAGCCGGGGCAGTGTTTCACCCCTCGTGTTTGACGAGCGGCAAAAACTCGAGCTTCTGATGACCATCGGCCAAGCGCTGGTCGGGATGCTGTTTCTGGTGAACATGGAACTGGCCTGGTGGGAGGCGACTCTGCTTTTTGTCCTCTGGTTTGTTCAGTTTGGCTTCTCTGCGATCACTCCCGACAACGATGCCGCAGGTGGGCATCACAATGTTCACTGGTACATTACGATGATCTATTTCGCGTGGGCCGGGTGGGAGCTGATCCGCCTGCTAACTGGGAATAGGAAAGCCGTAGCGTTCACCGAGTTTGGGAAAGTCTGGCGGGAGCACTTTTAGATTCTTCAGATAACCCCTTGGGAATATGCAGTTGCTTCGGTACCGAGACGATAGAAAGGCGTGATTCGAATTTGGGTTTGCTTTTTCATCTTCTCCGCTTTGGGCCTGGCACAAGTGGCTTCGGATTTTCAGGAGTCGATTCGCGCCTCCATGCAGGCATCGCTCGATAAGCAGAAATCATCGGTCCAAAAGCAAGCTGCTTCGGCGGTGAAGTCGTCAGTGGCGTCGACCACCTCACCCGGTTCGGCCTTTTACACGGTTCCCTGGCCATCTCCCGTTCAGCCGGTTGCGGCAGCATCGGGCAGCATGGATTGCGAGCCGATGGCCAAAGAGGAACTGGACGAAGTGGTAAAGACGGCGTCGGCAAAAGAAGGTGTGAACCCCGACCTTGTCCGACTCATGATCGGGAAGGAGTCGGCCTCAAAACCCTGCGCCGTTTCCCCGAAGGGTGCCCAGGGCCTGATGCAGCTCATGCCGGCCACGGCGGATGAACTTGGGGTGCTGGATCCCTTGGACCCGCGCCAGAACGTGGAGGGAGGAACCCGGCTGCTAAAGCGTTTGCTGACGAAGTACAACGGAGATGTCGCCCTGGCTCTAGGCGCTTACAACGCCGGGTCCGGCCGTGTGGATCGGGCGGGGGGCGTCCCTCAAATCCCGGAAACGATGAACTATGTATCCGACATCATGAGCCGGTTCCGCTTTGAGTAGATCTACTTGGGATACTTCGGATCGGCTTTTACTTCCAAAAGCTGAAGTGTATGCCGCTCGGTGTGGCCGGACATCAGCAGCATCCAACCGTATGCATCCAGCATGCCTGCCGCGGGATGAGGCATGAAATGATTGCGGAGGTCGTCGTCGGTGGTGTTGAGGTACACGATATTGCGGTCCCGGCTTTCCTTGAAATGCGCAACAGCGTCGGCCGGGTCCGGCCACCGCTTCTTGGGCACGATCGGTTCCGGGGCTTTAAATTTGGTGCTGCGATCCGCTACCATAGTCGCGATTTGTTCGTCCGTCATCTTTACCTCCTGGCGCTTTTCGGGCGCCGCAGGCGTTTTCATGATTTGGTCCCGCACCAGCGCCGAAATGAAGTCCTCGCTGATGGCGATATGTTCCGCGCATTCGGCGATGGACCATCGTTCCGGGGCGGGTTTGAAGTTCCATTGTTCGGGGGTCAATCCGGCGACGGAATCCAGGAACAATTTGCGGGTGACGTGCATTTGGCTCACTGCGTAGTCACGGTCGTGCTGCGAAAGCGAGTGTACCGGGGAAGAGGGTTCTTGAGCGAAAGCGGTTGCGGCGAGCAGCGCCGTGAAAACGAGTGGGAGGGGCGGTGAAGTTTTCATGAACGTCTCCATATTTTACCGCGTCGACGCATTACAGATTTTTCGGGTTTCAGACGATATACCTTAGAGAGAATACTTCAAGTACCATGGCTGAGAGAAATGGGTGGCTTGTCTCGCCCGATGAAGTTTCCACTTTGCAGACCGTCCCGCTTGCGATGCGGGATACGGAGACTGCCAAGATCCTGATTGTAGACAGTCAGGAAGTCAACCGTCGTATGCTGAAGGCGATTCTCAAGTCAGAATCTTGCCAGATTTGGGAGTGCCGCAAGGCATCCGAAGCCATTGCTGTGCTGAACGAGGAGCGAATCGACCTCGTGATCCTGGATTTAGTGCTTCCAGAAATGAGCGGGCCGGAACTGTGCGCTTGGGTGAAGGCCAACCGGAGAACGCAGCTGATTCCGGTGCTGATGCTGACGAGCGTCCAAGGGGTAGAAAACGAGATCGCGGGAATTTCTTCCGGAGCCGACGAATTCCTGCTTAAGCCAGTGCATCCCGGAATCGTCCGCACGCGCGTTCGGGCCATGCTGCGGAATAAGGTGGTCATCGATTCCCTGGAAGAGGCCGAAACTATTCTGTTCGCCCTAGCGCAGGCAGTAGAGCGGCGGGACAAGAACACGGGCCTGCACTGCGAGCGCTTGGCAGCCTACAGCGTCATGATGGGCGAGGCGTTGCGGCTCTCAAAGCCCGAGGTGACCGCGCTATATCGGGGTGGATACCTGCACGACATCGGAAAGGTCTGCGTTCCGGATGCGATCCTCTTCAAAACCGGACCGCTTACGCCGGAAGAGTGGGACATAATGAGGCAGCACACCATCCAGGGCGAGCAGATCTGCAAGACGATGCGGAGTTTGGCACCGGTGCTGCCCATTATTCGCAATCACCACGAGCGCTGGGACGGAATGGGATATCCCGATTTTCTGAAAGGGCCGGAGATCCCCTTGCTGGCTCGAATCCTGCAGGTGGTGGACATTTACGACGCGTTAACCTCAGCCCGATCCTATAAAGCTGCGATGTCCCCTGACGAAGCGTTCGGGCAAATGCGGGCCGAAGTGGAGCGGGGGTGGAGGGATGCGGAGATGGTAGACGTATTTGTTAATCTGATGCTAGCTAAGCCTGCGATGACCGAGAGCCATACTATGCTGGAGTCTCTGAGCAACATGCAGGCCCATTTAGCGCGCTGAAAATGGATGCGCTTGCCATCCTGCAATCAACTGTCACCAATTGCGCGCTATGCCCCCGTTTGGTGGAGTATCGCCAGACAGTTGCCAACGTCAAGCGCAAGGCATACCGCGATTGGACGTATTGGGGACGTCCCGTCCCGAGCTTCGGTGACCCACAAGCCAGGCTCCTGATTGTCGGTCTTGCGCCAGGCGCGCACGGCGCTAACAGGACCGGCCGAATGTTTACAGGGGACAGTTCCGGCGACTTACTCTACCGTGTGCTTTGGGCAACGGGATTCGCTTCCCAGCCTACCAGTGTTTCACGGGATGACGGGTTGACCCTTAGAGACGCCTTCATCAGCGCATCCGTCCGCTGTGCTCCGCCCGACAATAAGCCCACTCCGGTCGAGACCCGCACCTGCCGCGCCTACCTCGAGCGGGAACTCGACCTCTTACTCAACATTCGAGTGATCGTGGTTCTTGGCAGGCTGGCCTTCGACTCCTACTTGTCTATTCTTCAAGACCAAAAGCGTATCGCCAGAAAATCCATCTGCCAATTCGCCCATGATGCGGCGTACGAGTTAGGCCGAGGCCTGCCTTGGCT
>JANXQZ010000556.1 GCA_025353235.1 Bryobacterales bacterium | reverse complement strand
ATACAGGGATCCCTGCTGCACCTGCAATATCTCTCTTGAATTTAATAGGATCCGTTGCGCGATTCCGTAGCCGTGTATCGGCTCGTGAGCGACGGTCTTTAGAACCAGGAGATCCAGCGTGCCTTGGATGAGATCGGTCTTCTTGCTCGGCATTCCTGGCTAGTATGACACACTAGGTAGGTAGGTTGTCAAGGTACCGGGCTACGGTTCGCGACACCTCAATTGCGAAGTAGCATATGGACTGCATGAGAATTGACAAGTGGCTCTGGGCTGCCCGCTTTTTCAAGACGCGCTCGCTCGCCGCGCAGGCATGTGAGCGCGGCAGGATTGAGTCCAACGGGCAAGCGGTGAAAGCTTCCCGCGAGCTGCGAGTGGGTGACTCGTTGCAGGTAAAGAACGAGGGCGGCGACTTCCAGATAGAGGTCCTGATCTTAACTGAAATGCGCGGTCCGGCTCCGACTGCGCAGACTCTCTACCGTGAAACTGCACTAAGCCGGGAGTTGCGCCTGAAGGCAGCGGAAGAGCGTAAAGCGATGCGGCAGTTGGAACCGCTGCCCGAAGGCAAACCATCGAAACGCAATCGCCGTGAACTCGACCGGCTTCGCGGCAGAGGCTAAGCCACCCACTCGCCAGTAGGTTCCCGAAATCTTTACCTTCATCCGTGCATCTAACAAGTAAATGCCCCAAACTACACGAATGTTGACGCTAGGAATCGCTTTCGCTGCTCAGCTATGTCTGGCGGCGAAGCATGACAAGAATCACAATGACGCGTTTATGCCCGGCGACACGGAGGAGAACCGAATAGCCCGAGAGGTTCGGCACCAGTTAGTAACATTGCCGTATTACGGCGTTTTTGACGATCTCGCGTTTCGAGTAGAGAATGGAACGGTGACTCTTATGGGAGAAGTCACTCGGCCAACTCTCAAATCCGACGCGGGCAATGTGACTAAGCGCGTGGAAGGCGTAACCAACGTCGTAAATAACATTGAAGTATTGCCGCTGTCGCCCATGGATGATCAGACCCGCTATGCCGTCTATCGGGCGATCTATGGCGATTCGGCACTGTCCACCCGCTATGGCTATCGCGCGGTCCCTTCCATTCACATTATCGTCAAGAACGGACACGTGAAGCTCGAGGGTGCGGTCGCAAACGAATTCGACAAGAACATCGCCAACGTGCGGGCGAATGGAGTGCCTAACGTCTTTTCCGTCGAGAACGATCTGCAGGTGGACGGAGGAAAATAAGTTAACCTTCAAGGATGAGCAGCAGGCTGCGCGAGGGTTGGCTTGTCATTGCGCTGGTGGTGGCGCTAGGCGCGGCTGGCGCTCTCGCATATCAGGCGATTCATTTCGGACAGAAGGCTCATTCGGGCGACGAATCCATTCGACCCTGGATGAGCCTTCCGTATATTGCACACTCCAGAAAAGTTCCCCAAAAGATCCTCTGGATTGCGCTAGGCATCCCTGCCCACTCGCATGACCATCGCCCCATCGGCAGAATCGCGCGGGATCAAAAGCGCTCCGTTGACGACGTAATCTCGACGCTGAAATCGGCCATTGATCACGCTCCCAAGCAGCGTCCGGTCCAGCCATGACGATGTTCGGGGAGCAACTCCTCAGTGCGCTTTCTTCCTATGGCGTCCCGTTGCTGTGCGTTGTCACGTTCGTCTCCAGCGCGGGAATCCCGCTACCGGTAAGCCTGTTGTTGATCGCCGCAGGGTCGTTCGCCGACCATGGCGAGATGAATGCCTTCACAGTGATCGCTTGTGCCACGGCGGCGGCAGTCGCGGGCGATCACGTCGGCTTCGCCGTGGGGCGCTGGGGTGATCGTCGGCTCGCTAAAAAAATCAGCTCGTGGATCGGTGGCGAGGAACGATTGAAACAGGCCGAGACGCACGCGCGCAAGTGGGGCGGCCTAGGAGTATTTCTCACGCGCTGGCTGCTTACTCCGCTCGGCCCCTGCATCAATCTGATCAGCGGATTTGCGGGTTACCCGTGGCCGCGCTTTATGTTGTGGGACGTGCTGGGTGAACTGCTGTGGGTGGTGCTCTACGTCACCCTGGGACAGGTTTTCAGCCACCGCGTCCAGACTCTAGATTCCGCGATGGGCAATGCAAGCTGGTCGATCCTGGCTTTGGGTGTTGCGGCCTTGCTTGGCTGGAAGCTGACTGCTTACCTGAGGAGCGCCAGTCAGTCTTGACCGCGCGTGTCGTTCATTTCATACCGCTCCAATGATGTTCCAGGTCGGGCCGAACCATCTGGATTAGCCTGCGTACGACAAAATGTTGACTTGCTGTTCCTCCGAGAAGGTCTTGCTGATCAGCTTTTTTATGAGGGCATTGG
>JANXQZ010000528.1 GCA_025353235.1 Bryobacterales bacterium | reverse complement strand
CTGGGTTGAGGCTCACCTCGGGTATTCGTTTCCTTTTATTCTCACGGTAGGCGACCTGCAGCCCCGGAAGAACCATTTGAAATTGATCGAAGCTTTCGAACAACTGCTGCGGGATCGGCCCAATCTTCCACATCACTTGGTTCTGGTGGGCAAGGAGACTTGGTACTCGCATACTGTGCGATCGGCTGCCGCCAAATCCGCGGTTGCCAGCCGGATTCATTTCACTGGCTTTGTCGAGGACGACGAATTACTCCGTCTGTATGGGGCCTGCGATCTCTCCGTATATCCATCTCTTTACGAGGGGTTCGGTCTTCCGATTCTGGAAGCTATGGCGTGCGGGCGCGCCGTGGCCTGCTCAAACACGTCGGCCATGCCGGAGGTGGCCGATTCTGCGGCCCTCCTGTTCGATCCGACTTCCACCTCTGAAATGGTCAGGGCCATGCGCGATCTGCTGCTGGATAACGAACTGAGAACCCGCATGGAGCGCTTGGGCACTCATCGCGCTACGCTATTTAGTTGGGAGAAGACCGCACGCGAAACACTCGAAGTCTATTACGAAATCTCTGGGGAGCGTCGCCACTCTGCGGCTCGGGCCGAGAAGCCCGTCTCTCTCGCCCGTTCATGAGAAGTGCCGCCGCACTGCTGGTATGCTGGGTCGCGTTCCCAGCCACTCCCGCTACTGCACCCACAACACTCAAGAGCGAACAACTTCGATACAGCGTGAACTGGCCTAGCGGCCTGAGCCTTGGCGAAAGCCAATTGCGGGCGAGCCAAGCCAAACCGGTGGAAGACAAACCTTCCAAGCTCGATCTTGAGTTTGAAATCGAGGCCGCCATCCCCGGTTTTTCAGTGTTAGATAAATTTCGCTCGTCGGCTTCCGCTGATTACTGCTCAGCGGAATTCAGCAAAAATATCTCTCACGGTAAGAAGAAAGCCGAGGAAAAGACGGTGTTCGACACCGAGAAGCAAACCGCCACGCGCGAGACTTCTGGCGGAGGCAAGTCCGAGCTGAAATCAGGTTCGTGCGGGAAGGACGCGCTTACTTATCTCTACTTTCTCCGCCATGAACTGAGTCAGGGACGATTGCCGCCCAGCCAAACGGTGTTCTTCGGGTCGGCATATCAGATCCGCGTCGAATTCGCCGGTACTCAGAACATTCGTTTAGGGGAAAGCTCCGTGGAAGCGGACCGCATCACTGCCTCGCTGAAAGGTCCTTCCTCCGACATCAACTTCGAGATGTTTTTTTTGAAGAATGCAGCACGCACGCCCGCTCTCGTCCGCGTTCCTTTAGCAATTGGCACCTTCTCGATGGAGCTGGTCCGCGAACCGTGAAGGTCGCGTTTTTCTCACCCCTGCCTCCAGCCAAAAGCGGTATCGCCGATTATTCTGCTGCATTGCTGGCCGAGTTGATCCGCATCGCCGACGTTACCCCATTCAGCGCTAAGCCCGATCGGTTTCAGGCATCCGATTTCGATATCGCTGTTTATCAGATCGGAAACAATTCGTACCATGATTTCTGCTATCACGCGGCAATGGAGCATCCTGGCGTGGTCGTGATCCATGAAGCAAACCTGCATCACTTAATCGCGGATATCACGATCAAGCACGGCGATTGGGACGCTTACTTAAGTGAGGTGGAATTCGATGCCGGGCCCGCTGCCATGGCTCACGCTCAGCGTGTGCGGGCGCTGGAGGTGGGGCCGGATTACGATGGCGTGCCGATGTTGCGGCGCTTGCTATCGCGATCAAAGGCGGCAATCGTACACAGCGAGTGCGTTCGCACTGAGCTGCGCCGCGCTGGTTTTACAGGGCCGGTTGCACGCATTCCCCACGGTGCCTGGATCCCGTCTGCAGATAGGCACGCATACAGATTCCGCCTAGGCGTGGACGATGAGTCGCCACTGATTGGCACCTTCGGCTTCCTGAAACCGTATAAGAGAATCGCCGAATCGCTGCGAGCCTTTCGCAGGCTGTTGAGCGTGGATCCGCGCGCGAAAATGATCCTGGTGGGCGAGCCTCATCCCGAGTTTCCGTTACACGCGCTGATTCATTCCCTCGACCTGGATGCTAGCGTGCGCGTGCTTGGGTTCACTCCGATCGAGGACTTCGCCGGGTACATGGCGGCCTGCGACATTGTGCTCAATTTGCGCTTCCCCACAGTGGGGGAAAATTCCGGCACGCTGATGCGCGCGCTTGGTCTTGGCAGGGCTGTGATCGTGTCCGACGTGGGATCGTTCCGCGAATACCCGGATGAAATTTGTCTGAAGGCTCCGGTGGGCGCGGACGAGGAAGATACGCTTTTCGAGTATCTCAACCTGCTAGTCAGCAGGCCTGAACTGGCGCGAAGCATGGGTGATCGGGCTCGGGCGTGGGTGGCGGAGGAGTGCAACTGGCCGTTGGTGGCGGGCCGCTATCAGGAATTTTTGGAATGCGTGATCACTGGGCAACCGTTCCAGGAGACTGATCCGGAGCACAGCACCAGCGTGGCGGAAACTCGGCCGGAAGTTCTCGTTGATCCCGCTTACGTGGTCTCTTGGGCAGCCGAACCGGCGTCCAAGAGCTATGTCCACACGCATCTGACAAGACTTGCGAAGACGCTTTCCATCACTCCTCCCGGCGGCCCGGATGACCGCATTCTTGAGATGGGATCTTATCTTCAGATCACGCCGGCATTGA
>JANXQZ010000515.1 GCA_025353235.1 Bryobacterales bacterium | reverse complement strand
TGCTGAATGCTTTAACCGGCTCTATCTTTACATAAACCGGTCCACCAGCTTCGTTTATCTGGACCGCAGCGATGAAGGGGATTTTGTTCTCAGATCCCCGGCCGGCTTTTCCCCCAGGGTGCTCGCCACCCATATAGGAGTCGTCAACCTGGACCAGAGTATTGAGCTTTGTATCCAGTTCTCGTTCGTACATAACTTGCTGTAATTTGGCCCTCATTCTGCCAAGAGTCGTGTCTGTGACGCCAACCTTTCGCTTGAGTTCAAGGTTTGAAATACCAGTTTTGGTGGTCACGATGAGATATATGAGCTGGAACCATAACCTGAGCTGTATGTTGGTGGAATTAAAGATAGTCCCAGCCGTAAGCGAGGTTTGAGCGCGGCAGTTACAACACTGATATATTCTACAGTTGCCCCTGTTGATGACATAATGCTTGCTCGATTCACATTTGGGGCATTTAACGCCAGCGACGATAGAACCTCTTTGAACAACTCGGCTTTCTTCAAGTCTTTTTTGGTGGGCGGTGCTTGTTCAAAGCGATAGTCGTGATCGTTGTAACACGTGCGGCAACGTACCTTTGCAGCCTTGCCGTCCATCAGTGAAACGATGGAATGATTGGTCAGTCGGCGACACTTGATGCAGTAGTCGTCAACGACGTCTCCGAGTCGGATTTCCGAAATGAATGGCTCCACGGTGTCACTCACTATAGCAAAGTCAGAAAAACGCATACGCAAAGACGCCGGCCAGAGCTGCGGCAGTGACGATCCAAAGCATATCGATGCGCGCGGATAGCGTCGCCAAGAAACTAGCACCGGCGAGGCTGGCTGGCAGCGAGCCGGTAATAGCGTCTTTCCCTAGCGGCAAAGCAGCGGAGAGGAGCAATCCGGCCCCGGCCAGGATCACTGCGCGAACAGCGGCCTTAGCGCGGGGGTGTTCGGCCCGCGCTCCAATGAACCGAATCAGCAGGATGACTACGAAGGCTGGAGTAATCATGGCCAGCCAACCCGCGCATGCGCCGCCGATGCCCCCTGCGAGATAACCTACGCTCACAACGTAATTTCCCAGGGGTCCGGGTCCGAGCCTGCCGGCCGCCACGGCGGTGTTCAGTTGACGGTCGGTTAAGACGCGGTACCGAACCACCAGATCGGCGCGAAGAACGGGCAACGAGCCGAGCCCGCTGAAGGATGTCAGGGTGGCCTTCAGCAGGATTAGATAAAGCAAGACGATGTTCATGCTTCTTTCCTGGCCACACCTACGAGGGCCGCGATCATCAGGGTCTGCAATGGCGAGAGTCCCAGTTGCCGAAGCAGAAAAGCGCCAACCACGATTAGGAGGGAGAGGAGAACGCCCGACTTGCGGACCTGTGACCGCGCCAGCATCAAAGCGGCGGCAACCATGATGCCGACCCCCGCCGCAATGGTGGCGTTCACTGCTGCGCCCAGCCAGGGAATCCGAGTGCCGGCCTCGCAGACACTAGTTAGAAATACAACGAGAACGCTGGATGGAATCGTGGCCGCCAGAACGCCCGCCATTGCGCCCCGAAGGCCCAGGACGTACCAGCCGGCAGCCGCGCAGAAGGCGAGCATGTTGGTCCCTGGAGTGATCCGCGCTAAGGAGTAAGCCAGCCCAAACTGTTCCGCGGAGAGCCATCCGCGCCGAGTCAATTCACGCTGCAGGGAAGCGACCGTGGGCTCGCCTCCTCCCACCGTCGTGTTGCCGATGCGGAGAAAGATGAGCGCCAATTGTGGGAGGTTGGGCTGCGGCATGAAGGTACTGTAACAGCCTGTGCCCATACGAGTCGCTATGATCGGGTGATGGGTGGAAAATGGCCGCTGGTTGCAGGACTGATCGTGCTAATTGCGGTCGCGGCAGGTGTGCTCACGCTGGTGCGGAACGGTTCGGAGCGGTCCCCTAAACCGGTTCAACCTTTGGCTCAACCGGCGACCCCGCTCAAGATCAGCTTGCCTGGGCGGGTGCAGGCGAAGAAAATAGTCAGCGTCAAGGTGCCCACCGAAGGAATTGTCGAACGGTTCATGGCGGATGTCGGGGAAGACGTATTCGAAGGCGAACTGCTGGCCAGGATTAAGAACGTCAAAATCGACAGTGTTGCGAAGAGGGCTGAGGAGGATGCCGCGCGGTCCCAATCTCGGGTGGCCGATCTCGAAGCAGGCTTAACTTCTGCGCGTCTGGAGGGATCGCGTGCCCGGGCCGATGCCACCCGCACAAAAGCAGAGTTTGACAAGGCCGAGAAGGTCTATCAGAGGCAGAAGATGTTGGTGCAGGAAGGGGCTACCCCGAGGCTCACGTTCGAAAAAGCGGAGGCCGACTATCGCAAGTTGATGGCCGATAACGAAAGCTTTGGACATCTCGCGGCGGCGGCAGAAGAGCGGGTGACCTCCATCGGCAAGGACCTTGAGAACGCGCGAAAGCTGGCTCAGGCGAAGTCGCAGGAAATGGATGAAGCTAAGGCGGATCTGGGGTCGGGCGAGGTTCACTCGCCGGTCGATGGCGTAGTGATCAGCAGGCATGGCCAAGCGGGCGAACCGGTAAACCGCGGGATGCAGGATTTGTTCCAGATCGGAACAGAGCTTACCTCGCTACAAGTGGCGCTTAGCCCCGATTCGAAGCTCCTGCCCAAATTCCGGGCCGGGCAGATCGCCTCCATTCAAATTGCCGAAGCTCCGGGCGCGATACAAGGTTTAGTTCGAGAGATTAAAGCAGGCGAGGTCTTCGTGGATTTTGCGAGTCCTCTACCTGCCATCAAGCCTGGCTTGACCGCTCAAGTGACTATCGAGCTCTTTTGAGCGAAAGCTTAAAACGTTAGCCGGAGCTGCAGTTCAATTCTGCGGTTATTCGCGCTCTCCGAGAAGCCTTGACCGCCGCCGCCTGCGGCCTGATTCGCTTGACCGAATAGCGGGGACGTAATATTTCCGATAATCGGTCCTGGATTGTTGTGATTGATCAAGTTCTGGGCCGATATCCCAACGATCAAATTGAAACGTCTGCTGGTGGGACTGGCGCTGAAAGGTCCGCCTGGACCTCCACCCCCGGTGCTAAATACGCCTCCTTGTCCGCGGTTCCCTACGCCTCCCCCTCCGCCACCCAAGGGTCCCGAAATAGCGGAAGCGGAGCCTTCTTTCGCAGGACCAAACCCAAATGTTTTGTTCAGGCGAACATTAACGCGAATCCCGCCCGGCCCGCGTCCCGAATTCCGCCCAAGTATCTTTTCGCCATCGGTTGGATTTGGGTCCAAAAACCCGTATTTGGTGGAGATGACCCCTGGTTTATTGAGGTCTGTCGCTATGCCGGGGCGCGAATTGAAAAGCGTGTCGCCAAACAAATCTCGCCCGGTTGTAATATCGAAAGGCAGGCCGGATTCTAAAATAATGAACGGGCTTACCCGCACATTCCACCAGGTGTTCACGGACCCGCCCAGCGCCATCCGATGATGCACGTCCGTAGAAGCCGGTCCGTACTCGCCCGTGTAGTTGTACGGCCTTGCCGGAAAGGTGCCAATTCCGTCGGTGTTGCTCAGCGCGTGATTGAACATGTAGTTTCCAAACAGTGAAATGTTCGCGTTCACCTTTGAATTCGTGTTCACAATCAATTGATTTTGATTGTACAACCCGACCGATTCAGCCACAATCACCGAAGCGGGTGTTCCGAGCGGATACACTCCGCTGTCTGGAATGTTGGGATCGTAGGTCCCGGCCAGCGCGGAATTGGTATTGCGGGACCGCAGCAAGTGCAATCCGTGCGAGTTGGCGTAAGTGACCGCGAGGGTGGTATTTTTCGGCAGTTGCCGCTCTACGCTGAGGGCAGATTGCAGAATATAAGATGCTCGGAGATCTTTCGCAATTGACTGCGTGCTTAGCCCCGCTTGCAAGCCGGGCAGCGAGTCGAGCGGCGGCACATCCTTAAAAAAACCGGGATTTTTGAGAATAAACTGCTGCTGGTAGGCCCCGCCATAGCGCAGCGCCGTAATCGTATTCGCCAGCGCAAAGCGATCATAAAACGTGCCGAACCCAGCCCGGATTACAGTCTTTGGGCGAGCTTTGCCGTTGCTCGCTCCGGGTGCCCAAGCGATCCCGACGCGCGGCGCGAAATCTCCCCGATCGCTGATATTCGTCTGGATTTCATAGCGCAAGCCGAGGCTAACCGTGATATTGGGCCGCACGCGCCAATCATCGCCCACAAAAATGCCAGTCTCGATTTGATCGACGGATAGGAGCGGTTTTCCCTGGGAAAAGCTGAATTGGGTCGCGCCACCGCCAGGTTGCCCTAAAACCGTGCGGCGGTATTGCTCGATGGAATCGAAAGTAAACGTACCGCCAAAGTTCTGCCGGGAGGAACTGGTGTCTTGGAGGAAGCGCACACGAGCGCCGAATTTCCAGGAATGCGCCTTTTTTGAAATCGAAACATAGTCCGAAAATTCGTCATAATGCTGAACGGCGGTCGAATGACCAACTTGCGCACCGCCACCATTAAAAGCGCCAGGCACAGAGATGGCCGGCAGCGGCGAATTGGCGAGCAAGTCGGTGTCGAGCCGATAAAACTGAAAGCGGGCCTCGTTAATGACAACTCCGGCAATAACGGCGGTCTCGGTCAGTTGCAGGATGTTGAATAGCGAATGCGAATGATATCCGCGTGAGATCAAGTTAAAGCTGCCGATGCCGGACTCCGGAATATCGACGTCGCCGTTCGTGAACCGCGCTACCAGTGTATTATTCGCACTGAGCTGATAATCAATTCGAGGGTTGATGAACAGCCGCCGCTGAGGCACCAGGAACACCTGCGTAAACCGCGCATTCTCCATTGACTCGGGATCCACTGCGTTGATTATTGCGCCGTTATCGACGGAATCGCGTCGCACGTCCAGGAAGAATGAGGAGCGTTTATTGATTGGCCCGGCCAGGCTTCCTCCGAACTCCTGCAAGCGAAAGGGTGCTTTTTGGCTTGCATACGGATTGCGCGAGTTCCAGATACTGTCGCTTATGTTGTAAAAAGCCGAGCCGTGAAACTTATCCGTACCGGGTTTGGTGAAAATCTCGATGCGGCCGAAACCAAGCTTGTCGAATTCCGGCGAGAATGGATTCTGGTTTACCCGGATTTCTCTTATCGATTCCTTCGAGGGCAGTTGGCCCCCGCTGAAACCGTCTACGTAGATGGCTCCGCCGTTCGGTCCGGCTGCGGGGCCAGCCAATGCCTGCAGTTCAGCCGCGAGGTCGTCCGGATCGTCGGACAGCGCCTGCAAATCTTCCCCGCGCAGCACCAGCGCCGTGGCGTTGTTGGCCGGATCGGGGGTAACAGTTGGACCAGTGTTCTCCTCCACCGTGACCTGTTGCACGGTAGAAGCGACCTTCATCTGAATGTTTACCCGAAGCAATCCAGGTTTCAGCAGAATACGGGGCACTGGCAAAAGCGCTAGATCGGGCGCACTGGCGAGCAAGGCATAGGTGCCAGGCGAGAGGGCCGTGAGGGAGTAGGAGCCGTCGGGTCCGGATGCCGTTTCCTTTACGTCCGCGTTTGGCCCCTTCAGTCCGATTTTGGCTCCGGGCACAACGGCCCCGCTCTCGTCGGTTACGACGCCCATCAACGTGGCCGTCTGTCCGAAAAGAGAACAAGCTAATATACACGTCAGGACCGTGTAGCGCGTTAAATTCATCAAAAACACACGAGCGTACGCCAGCAAACATTCCCAGCTTGGCACATCAGCCAAGCGCTAAGCGTAAATCGTCCTCAATTTCATAAACTTTATCTTCAAGATTCTTGGTCGGTTTGCCAGCCTGCTTGGCGGCCTCCAGCTTATTCTTGGCTAACCCCAGACTCCTTTGCAGGGCCGCAACTTTCGGACCGTTCGGTTTAGCCGCCGGAGTCTCAAGAGTGTTGGACGCTTTCTTGGGTTTTGGCTTCGCATTTATCCTGTACCGAAATGCGGTAATCGATGGCGGAGGCTTCAGCGCCACCCCGAAATCGGCATGGTAATCCCGCGCGATCGCAATCGCATCCGAAAGGAGTTCGCGGAATCTCGACTCCATGGCCTGCTTGGCTTTAGCGCGCAAGCCGTCGCCTTGCTCCTTCCACTTTTGGTACTCCGAAATTACATCGCTCATCAGCTACCAGCGTGACACATCGCAGTACACTGAAGAAACCATGGCCGACCCAATTAAACCAGCAATGGCGGAGCCTCTGGAGCGCATTCAATGCCAGTGGTGCCAGAGCATGAACGAGAAAACGGCGCTCACTTGCCGCGCGTGCGGAGCGGGGCTCGATATTCGGAATCTGGTCAGCGAATCAGGCTGGCGCGAAGTACCGCGCATCAAAGATATGACGCAGTTCCAGTTCAGCTCCAGCACTTGCCAGGTGGAGGGCGAGATCGTGCCGGTGGCCGAGATCAACTTGGGCGGCGGCGATTCCATCTTTTTTGAGCACCACATCATGCTTTGGAAGGACGACAACGTTCCTTTGTCGCTGCTGCAACTCTCAGGAGGTATTAAGCGCGCTTTCGCCGGGATGCCTTTCCTCATCAGCGTGGCAACTGGTCCGGGCCGGATCGCCTTTTCGCGCGATGCGACTGGTGAACTGGTGGTTCTTCCCCTGCATCCCGGCATGGAGCTGGATGTTCGCGAACATGCGTTTTTGCTGGCCTCCCACCAGATTAACTACTCATTCCTCCGAGTTAAGGGTCTTACGAACATTCTGTTTGGCGGACAGGGCATGTTCATGGATCGCTTCGTGACCACCAACACGCCCGGCTTGCTCATCCTGCATGGCTACGGCAATGTGTTCGAACGCAAGCTGAAGGCTGGAGAGAGCATCATGGTTGAGCCTGGGGCGTTCCTGTACAAAGATTCCTCGGTGACCATGCAGGTGGAGTTTCAGAAGCTGGGCGCAGGGTTCTTCGGAGGAACGAATATGAGTCTTGCGAGAATGACTGGGCCTGGCCGCGTGGGTATTCAGTCTATGTACGTGCATCACCACACGGAGTAAGAATGTCGATTAGACCTGTTACAAATGCTTGTCCCAAACTCAATTGTGGGGCAGGCAATCCTGCCTGCAACCGGCTTTCAGCCGGTTCCGAGCCGCCTAGAAAGGCGGCTGCAGCCAGGATTGGCTGCCCCACAAGGGAGGTCAAGCATGTACTGTTCAAGCTGTGGTGCCGGGGTTAACGACCAAGCGAATTTTTGCGGAGGATGCGGCGCGACCGTCCGCTCCCTCGAACCCGCCGCGACAGGGTTGTGCCAATGGTGCGGAGCCTCAACGACCGCGAATCAACTCAGCTGTCCGCGATGCGGCGCCACTCTGAAATCTCCGCCCCCTCACTCCGCATCCGGGTGGACCAAATTGCCTGGCCGTAAAGACATGGCCAAGCTGCAATTCGGCTCTTCGTTCTGCCAGATCGAGGGACTGTACGTGCCCGTGGCGGACGTCAATCTCGCGGGAGCGGATAGCGTCTACTTCACTCACCATGTGATTCTTTGGAAAGACCCGTCGGTGAACGTGACGACTATGTCGCTCGCGGGTGCCTGGAAACGCATGTTCGCCGGGATGCCGCTCATCATGACGCAGGCCCAGGGACCCGGACACATTGCCTTTTCGCGCGATGCGCCCGGCGAAATGATCGCGCTTCCGATTCAGCCTGGCGAGGTCGATATCTTCCGATTGCCTGACCGGCCAGCTAAGAAAGGCCGCGCATCGTTGCATTTGCAAATGACCGCACTGCCCTGGTTGCGGCTCAATGCCGACTTCCTTGATGGCGCAGGCAAGCCACTGACGCCGCCCCTGCTCCGCCCCCAGGCTGGACGGGTCCTGCGGCACGCATTTTCATCGCAACCAGCGC
>JANXQZ010000484.1 GCA_025353235.1 Bryobacterales bacterium | reverse complement strand
GACCTAGAACTAGGGACGAGTGAAATCTTCCGGCTCTCGCCCAATGATATTCCAGTGGCGGAATCGGCTTCAGGCCCGTTGATCGTAGCCCGACCAGGCAAGCCCAAGACTCTTGTATTTGGCTTTCACCCGGCGCTGTCGGCCATGAAATACGAACTGACCATGCCCCTGCTGTTCGGTAACATCGTGCGCTGGATGGCACCCGATACATTCACAACCTACGAACTGAATGCGGGCACTGTGGGAACGGTGAATGTCGCGTTGGAAAGTGAGACTGACCCCTCGAATGTACACGTGCTCACGGAAAACCTGAAAGCTCTGCCGTTCACGATCGAAGGTCGCAATCTGCGATTCTTCTCGGGGTCGCCGGGCACAGTGCGCGTTTCAATGGGCGATCGCGAACTCGTTTACTCTCTCACGTTGCCTCAAGCGGGCGACGTAGTGTGGAAACCTGCGGGCGTCAAGTCGGGCATTCCCCGCAAGACCGATTCACGCCCGGGCTCGCGCGACATCTGGCAATGGTTGGCTCTGCTTGGCGCGCTCGGCCTGTTGATTGACTGGGTGCTCTTCGGCCGGGGCGGGCGAAGGGCGATCGTCGCCCGTGGAATCAAGCAGTGGCCAGCTTGGCGGAAGGCATCATGAGCTTTGATCGTCCCTGGCTTCTCCCGCTGGCCGCGCTCCCCATCTTGTGGGTTCTCTGGGAAATGCGCCGCACCCGCCGCCTCGGGGCTTTGATCGTGAAAGCGCTATGCTTCACCGCGATCGCACTGGCCGTCGCCGAGCCTCGACTCAATACCAATGAAACAAAAATGGCTGTTGCCGTTTTGGTGGATACATCCGCCAGCATCGGTCCGCAGGACCTTGCGCGAGAATCGCAGCTGGCGACAACGCTGGAAAACGGGAAGGGTCGGCACTGGGTGCAGGTTGTGCCTTTCGCCAAGACGCCTCGCAACGCTGCGGCTGGCGAGCATTCGAACGGATGGAAGCTCGCTTACACATCGGGCGACCAAGGCCATTCGACCGACCTCGAGGCTGCCATTCGCGGCGCGATTGCCGAACTGCCCACGGGCATGGTGCCTCGCATTGTTCTGATCTCAGACGGCAAGGAGAACGTTGGAAGCATCACGCGGGCCGCTTGGCAAGCCCAAACGTTGGGTATCCCGATCGATACGATCGCACTGAATGGACGGGCTGAGCCGAACCTGCGGCTGGAGTCGGTCAGCCTGCCCACCGTGGCGTTTACCGGCGAGCGGTTTCCTGTCGACCTCACGGTAATTGCTCCCCGCAAGGCCACAGGGACGGTAGAGATCAGCGCCGAAGGGAAGCTGCTCGGAGTGAACCCGATCACGCTGGAAGCTGGAGCGAATCAAGTTCGCCTGCATCCCAGCATTATTACTGCCGGAGCGATCAACCTCTCAGGTGTTATTAAGTTTGCGGAGCTTGGCGGCGACGTTCGTTTTGATCGTTCGGTCACGTTGCGCCGCCCGCGAGTGCTGTACGTTTCCCAAGATCCTGAAGGGACCGAGTCGCACTTGATGCAGACCCTCGGGGCCGGACAGTTTGTCGTGGACCGCGTTACCGATCTCGGCAAAGCCGCATTTTTGGATTATCAAATTGTAGTTTTCAATAACTGGGATCTTGAATCGCTCCCCGCTGAACGCAAAGACGAGGCCGAGCGCTTCGTCAAGCAGGGCGGCGGTTTGCTGATCATCGGCGGCGAGCGGAATCTCTACGACGAGAAAAAGAAAGTGGAGGACGCGCTAGACAGGACGCTGCCCGCGAAGGTCGCCCCGCCCAAGTCGCCGGAAGGCACCTGTGTAGTGCTGATCATCGACAAGTCGTCGTCGATGGAAGGGAAGAAAATCGAGTTGGCGCGTCAATCGGCAATCGGGGTGATCGAAAATCTTCGGCCGATCGACTCGGTGGGCGTGCTGATTTTCGACAACTCGTTTCAGTGGGCGGTCCCGATCCGGCGAGCTGAAGATCGCACGCTGATCAAGCGCTTGGTGGCAGGCATTACACCAGACGGAGGCACGCAAATCGCACCTGCCTTGACGGAAGCGTTCCGCAAAGCATTGCCGGTAAAGGCCACCTTCAAGCACATCGTGCTGCTGACCGATGGGATCTCCGAAGAGGGCGATAGTCTCGACGTTTCCCGCGATGCCGCATTACAACATGTCACGATTTCGACCGTGGGCCTGGGGCAAGATGTGAACCGCGCTTACCTGGAAAAGGTCGCGACACTCGCCGGGGGCAAGGCTTATTTTCTCAATGAGCCCACGGGGCTGGAACAGATTCTGCTCAAGGACGTGATGGAGCACACTGGGTCAACCGCAGTGGAGAAGTCGCTCAAGCCAGCCGTAGCCAAGAGGGTGGAGATTTTGGAAGGTGTCGGGATTGAAAACGCCCCGGCGCTGAAAGGCTATGTGAAGTTTCAGGCCAAGCCGACTGCCGATACCATTCTGAGCATCGATAAAGACCCGCTCCTCTCGCGCTGGCAATATGGCTTAGGACGATCCATGGTGTTTGCCTCGGACGCTAAGAGCCGCTGGGCATCGGACTGGGTGGCTTGGAGTGGATTTGATAAATTTTGGACGAACATATTTCGCGACCTCCTGCCTCACTCACCTTCGGGTGAATCCAAGGCCGAGTACGATAGCGCCAGCGGCGACTTGATCGTGCAATATCAGCTTGGCCGGAATGTGGAAGAGCCTCGCAAGTTGCCAGCTATCTTCGCAATCGGGCCCGCCGGTTTTCAAAAACCGGTTCCGATTATCAAGATGGCGGACGGATCATTTCGTGGCCGACTCGCTATCGGCGAACGCCAGGGCTTGTTCCGAGTGCGTCCGCTGGAGGAATCGCGGGCGTTTCCCGAGGTGGGCTTTTATCGGCAAGAACAGGAGTTGCAGGATTACGGATCGAATCAATTTTTACTGCGAGAAATTGCGGAGTTTACGGGCGGGCGCTTCAATCCGAATCCGAAAGATGTGTTCGATGCGGGTGGGCGGAGTATTCCGTCCAGCATGCGGCTCTGGCCTGGATTGCTTGCGTTTGCGATTGCGCTGAATTTGATTGAGCTTTTTCTGCGGAAGGCCCGCGCCGCTTTTCAGAAATAAACCTCGGATTCTCGATTCGGATTTCAGGCCAGAACCAGGCAGCGCCCTTTTGGCTCCGGGATCGGATCGCCAAATTCCGTCGCCGTATCGATCCACAGCCGAATCGCGTCCCGGGCGTTGATAAGAGCCTCGTCTTGCGTTTCGCCGTGAGCGACGCAGCCCGGCAGCTCAGGCACCTCTGCGATAAACACCGAGTCCTCGGTGCTCCAGTAAATGATGAGTTGATATTTGATACTCCTCTCCACACCCTCTCCGGAAACAGGTGATGCGCTCCGCACCGCTTCTCCAAGCTCAGACACTCAAGTAAGAAGCCGCTTCCACGATGACCTATTCTATAACCAGCAACAAATCCTTAGACTCCACCTTGTCCCCCACCGCCACCAGCTTCTGCTGCACCTTGCCCGCCACGGTCGAGTAAATCGTCGACTGCATCTTCATCGCCTCCATCACCAGTAGCCGGTCGCCCTTCGCCACCATTTGCCCCAGCTCCACCGCAACGCTGCTCACCGCCCCCGGAATCGGAGCGCCCACATGCGCCGGGTTCGCCGGATCCGCCTTGGGCCGAGCCTCCACCTCAGCCTTAAAATTCTTATCGCGAATGGTAGTCTCGCGAGGCTGGCCGTTCAGTTCGTAAAACACGATGCGGCTGCCATCCGGTTGCGGATCGCTCGCGGTTAGAAATTTGACGATGAGCAACTTGCCCGGCTCAATCTCGATCCCGACTTCTTCGCCTTTCTCGAGCCCGTAAAAGAATTGCGGCGTGGGCAGTACCTCCACGTTCCCGTATGCCGAGCGCGCCTTGGCGAACTTCAGGAACACCTCGGGATACATCAAGTAGCTCATCAAGTCGGTAGAGGAAACTTTGTGGCCGACCTTCTTTTCTAAAGTTGCGGAAGCCTGTTCCAAATCCACGGGTGCCAGATGTTCCCCAGGTCTTCCAGGAGTTGTTTCCTTGCCGCGCAACACTACAGCCTTGATCTTTGCTGGCCAGCCTCCCTCCGGTTCACCGAGCGAGCCGCCGATCATTTCCACTACGGAGTTAGGCAATGTGAGGCTATGATCCGGACCCAAGCGTTCCAAATCCTTCACGCTCATGTTATGGCTCACTAGAAAAATCGCAAGGTCGCCCACCACTTTGCTCGAAGGAGTCACTTTGACGATATCGCCGAACGCCATGTTGACGTCCGCGTAAGTGCGAGCAATGTCATGCCAGCGCGCCCCCAGCCCCATTGATTCAGCCTGTTCCCGCAAATTCGTATATTGACCGCCGGGCATCTCATGTAGATAGACCTCGGCAGTCCCAGAGAGCGGGGCGTTGTCAAACGGGCGATAGTAACCGCGCACTGTTTCCCAATAATAGGAGCAGACGTTCAGGGCATCGAGGTTCAACTGAGTATCGCGTTCGGTATTGGCGAGCGCCGCCACAATGGAATTCAGATTCGGCTGACTGGTGGTGCCGCTCATCGACGCAAGCGCACCATCTGCAACATGTACGCCCGCCTCGGCGGCTTTGAGAATGGAGGAAGCGTTGATCCCGCTCGTATCGTGCGTGTGGAAGTGAATCGGCAGGCCAACCTCCTCACGCAGTGTCTTCACCAGCTTGTACGCGGCGTATGGTTTGCACAGGCCCGCCATGTCCTTGATGGCGAGGAAGTGCGCCCCCATGTCCTCGGCGCGCCTGGCCAGATCCGCGTAGTAATCGAGCGAATACTTGGTGCGCTTGGGGTTGGCGACGTCGCCGGTGTAGCAGATGGCCACCTCGGCCACCTTGCCGGTCTTGCGGACGCGGTCGATCGAGACCTTCATCGATTGCAGGTCATTGAGCGAATCGAAGATGCGGAAGACGTCGACGCCTTGCTCCGCCGCCTCGTCGAGAAACGCCTCGACCACGTTGTCGGGATAGCTCGTGTAACCGACCGCATTGGCGCCGCGGACGAGCATCTGTAGCAATAGATTGGGCACCGCCTGCTTGAGCTTGCGCAAGCGGGCCCACGGATCTTCATTGAGGAAGCGATAGGCGGTGTCGAAGGTGGCGCC
>JANXQZ010000476.1 GCA_025353235.1 Bryobacterales bacterium | reverse complement strand
CGATACCGCAGTGATCCGATAAGGCTTCTCGGCCAGATTCGCTGGCGTAACCTGAAATGTCACAGACTGATCCTGGCCGTCATCGGAGGTTGCGAACGGGGATGATGCGGGCTTCGAGCTCCAACCTGCCGGAAGTTGAAGGCGCACGCTTCCTTTCGCCGGGCCTTTGACGTTGCTGTGAACCACTGCCGTCACTGGGAAGGACTTCTCATTCAGCGGGACCACTCCAGCTCGCGGAGAGATAGCCACGCCAATCGCGGGTGCGGTCACGAGTGGCTCGAATACCGTGCCCTCGCCAGTGACGCGCTTCACCGACATTACGTATTGCCCGACGCGAATCGGCGCGCCCTCGTACTCGAAATCTGCCCAGGCAGCCAGCGGGTAAGGTGCCAAGGGCCGATTTAGGAAGCGCTCATCACCAAGGCTGTAGTAGGATTGCTCGATATCCGGACGATTGAAATACGGACGCGTGAAGGTGGCGTTGTCTGGAACATTCACGGTGAAGCGCGATTCCATTGGTTTCGCGTTGGCGATCGCGGCAGCTTGGCTGGAGGTCGCCGGGCTAACGGACCACGGTTGTTTCTGCTGGTACGATTCGACGCTGGTGCGAACCAGGGTAACGGCTGCGGCGCTTTGATTCACCACGTGAACCTTGACCCCGAAACTCTGTCCGGGAATGGCCACGCGGAATGTTTCCGGGTCTCCGAAGAACATCGCCATGCGAGGGTTCGGTTCCGTGGCGGGCGCGACCGTCGCGGTCAACGAAAGTCCGAGCGCCTCCGTCAGCGCGTTGTTGAACTGCACTCGCTTGATCTCAAGCTCGTGGCGGATGTTGTATTTCTCCTCGGCGGAAAACGCGCTCTTCTCCACTTGCTCCAACAGCGCGATTGTTTGCTTCAGACCTGTCGCTAGAGCCGACGCTACAAGCTCCGGTTTAGGAGCGGAAAACATCGCCACAGCCTGTTCCACAGCGGCGTTGATCCCGCGCAGGCCTTCTTTGAGAAAGCCGGTGTCGCCCGATTTAGCAAGCGTTGCGATTCCGGCTAGCGACACGTCAATCCCGTCAAAGAACGTTTCCTCTTTCTCAACGGCTTGAACGTTCGAACCGAAGCGATGATAGGCGCTCATTACTTGCCCAGCCTTCGGAATGTTGGCCCCCCCGTTTTGCGACTTTTGAAACCCCAGCCCCTCTCGCGAGATCTGAACGTAAGACATGCCGAGCACTGGATCGTAGGTTCCCTCGGGCACCTCCAGGTTTGTGGAAAGAGCCGTGCCGGCCCGTGCGAAAGGAGTGCGCGCATAATCCTTCAGCGGTGTCCAGGGTTTGAGGCCGGCTTGGATCTGATCTGGAAACACATTGGGGTCGCCCGCCGCTTTGAAGACTTCCTGCGCCATCGCGCCAGCCGTCTGATGGTTGCCATGTCCGTCGCTCGGTCCGCCGACGAACACCGAAGTAATCACGAGCGGGCGCACGGTGCGAACCACCCGCACAACGTCATACAGCACCCGGTCCTGCGTCCATTTTCCTATCGACTCGGCCTTCGTCTTGGAAAAACCGTAATCGATCACGCGGGTCCAATACTGGTCCACGCCGTAATAACGTCCGGCAGAGAGGAGTTCCATGGTTCTCACGAGTCCAAGAGCATCGAAGTAGTCGGGGGACATCACGTTCGCGCCGCCTTCGCCTCGATTGAGGGTGAGCAGCGCCACGCGAGTGCCGCGCCCGCGGCTTTCATACGCAAGCATTCCGCCATCCTCGTCGTCAGGATGCGCGGTGATCATGATTAAACTGGCGCGCGTGTGAAGCTTCTTGAGACTCTGCCACAAAGCCGCCGATCCTCGATTCGCCGTAATTTCCTGATCGACGGAGGCGGGCTCGAGCGACGTGGCGTAGGGGGTCTGCGCGCAGGCGCAAGCCGCAAATGAGAGGAGGATCAAGGTCTTGAAGTTCATAGGAGCCTGTTTAGTCCAGCCGGCTGGAAAGACTGCAATGAGCGATTGTACCGCCCGCTGCCAATCCCTACTTCGTGCCAGGCCCTCAGTAGCTGCCTATCTCTGCGGGACGGGTGTTAGGGTTCACCATCCAGACTCGGCGGGCGTGGAAATAATTCGATAGCTTGCGATTGGCCTGTGGTCCAAGATCGCGGGCCCACACGATGCGGGCATTGTCGATGTCGGCCGCGTTGTAGATCCACTGGAGGAGATTGGCCTCGTCAGTCTTGGCGCGAACGAATGCGAGTTGGAGGCCGGGCTGGGTTGCCAGGTATTGCGTGATCCGCATTTTGTCGTAGTTTCCGGGCTGCTTGCAGCACCAGCTTTGATAGTTGAGCGCCTGTGTGTAGGGTAGGTGCAGATTCTCTGCGCCGATTCGTAGCGCGAGCACCAAGATGAGCAGGCAGGGCAGAGCGCGGGCCAGTGCCAAACCCGGATGGGTGGCGCAGAGGTGGCGGAAGCATTCCATCAGGAGCAGCCAGATGGTGACGGTGGCAGGGGCCAAGTAGTGGGGCGAGGCAGCGCCTTCCAACATCACTGCTGCGAATGTGGTTCCGAGCGCGATAAATGCAACGCGCAGGCGTCGTTTACGCCAGACCCACGCGAGCATGGCCAGCGGCACGCTGAGCGCGGGTCCCAGATAAAAGCGCCAATACTCCTGGACGCGAAAGGTCAGAAACTTGAGGAAATGCGGGATGGAATCCACTTTGGCATGCTCGTCAAGTTCGTAGCGGTAGTAGCGGTCTAGTTCTATGTGACGGTTGGCGACCGGCTGAGGCGCAAGCCAAGCGATGGAGACTGGCCAACCGTAGGTTTTCTGACTGACGTTGTACGCAGTGGAAAAGGGAGTGCCGGTGACGCGGTAGCAGTAGAAACCCAGCGCAGCCAGAGCCGTTCCCGTGATCACCGCTAATGGCATCAAGATTCGCCACCGCCAGAACGGAAGCGCCAGCAGAAACGGAAGCGAGCAGGCGAGCCCTTCCATCGGTCGGGTGGCTGCCAGGATTGCCAGTCCAGCGGAAAATATCGCTGCGTTGCGGATCGGCGATTTTCCGCCACGCAAGCGCGCAAATGCACCCACCACCAGGGCTCCTCCAATCGCGGGCAGGAAGCCGCCATGAAACGCATTGATCCAGTAACTGCCAATTGAAAATCTCAGCAGCGCCAGCAATGCGCCGAGAAGCGCCCAGCGGGTCGGCATCCATCCTTGCAGAGCCCAGCACAGAGTCCCGCAAAAAATTCCGCTCAGTGCGAGAATGCCGAACCAGGGATCGCCGACAAGCCAGATGGCCAGAGCCAGCACTATCGCATGGCCCGGAAAATAGTTCGACACATACTGCGGCTGCTGAATAATATGCAGACTCTCGAAGTGCGGCCAGAAGGGGTGTGTGGGATTTACCAAGCGTCCTTGTAGCAGAGTGTCAGCCAGCAATAGATGGCTGAACTCGTCGCTGACCACGGGTATGGGTTCGGGCAACAGCGGGAGGAGCGCGAGCCTTAGAAGGATCGCCAGAGCGCCTGCCAGCACGCAGCTCCTAACTCGACGACGGCTGATCGCGACGATAGCTCGGCCGACTTTCCCGAAGATCGTAAACTCCGGAACTCCCACCCCAATGAGCAAGGCCACAACTGCAATCTCGAGAAGGTTAAAGTCCTGTCGAATTCCTTGCCACACTCCGGCCAGGAGGAACATCAAAGTTTCCAGAACCGCCATTATCAACTTGATCGGCATATGCGCGTAGGACAATTAGGTGAAAAGTCTGGATGAGTGAACAACCGTACGATTCAGTGCTCCTGCTTTCTTTTGGAGGCCCGGAGAAGCATGACGACGTGATTCCGTTTCTCGAAAACGTGCTGCGCGGCAAGAACGTTCCGCGCGAGCGCATGCTGGAAGTTGCGGAACACTACTATCGGTTTGGCGGGAAGAGTCCGATAAACGATTTGAACCGCGAACTGATTGCAGCCCTGCAAGGGGAACTCGAGCAGCATGGACCGAAGCTTCCGGTGTATTGGGGCAATCGGAACTGGCATCCGATGCTGGCCCAAACGCTCGAGCAGATGCGCGCCGATGGGCGCAAACGAGCGCTGGCTTATGTCACGTCGGCATTCAGTTCTTATTCGGGCTGTCGGCAGTATCGGGAAGACGTTGCGCGAGCGCAGGCCGAGATCGGTCCGGGAGCGCCTGAAGTGGATAAGCTGCGAGTCTTCTACAACCATCCCGAGTTTATAGGGACAGTTGCCGACAACGTTCAAGCAGCCTTCGACCAACTTCCTGCCGAGGGCCGGTCCGGCGCGCAGTTGCTGTTTACGGCGCATAGCATCCCGCTCTCGATGGCCGATTCCAGCGACTACACGCGCCAGCTCCTCGAGGCTTGCCGGTTGGTTGCCGAGCGCCTAAACAAAACGGACTGGCGTCTGGTGTATCAGAGCCGCAGCGGACCGCCTCAGCAGCCCTGGCTCGAACCGGATGTGAATGCCGCAATCCGCGAGTTGCACGCGCAAGGTGGACGCGGCGTGGTACTTTCTCCCATCGGGTTCGTCTCTTGCCACATGGAGGTTCTATACGATCTCGATACCGAATGCCGCGCGCTGTGCGGCGAACTGGGCATGACCATGGTTCGCGCCGCAACTCCGGGATCCCATCCACGCTTCGTGGCAATGGTTCGCGAGTTGATCTCAGAGCGGATGGGCTTGGCCGAACCCCGAGCAATCGGGCAGTACGGCCCGAACCACAATGTGTGTCCGGCGAACTGCTGCCCAGCCCCGATCAGGCGGCTATCATGAGAGAGAGGTATTCATAACGGGAGCCGCCACTGGAACCACCTCGTTCCAGCCAGCGTCTGACCTTCAGCGATACTCATGCGTCGTCGCAATTGGCCCATCTTAATCGCGGCGGGACTCTCCATTATTGGCCTGATCTACGCGCAAAAACCGTTTCGAGAGTACCCGGCCGTGGAGTATTACAACTTCCCGCTGCCTCCCGATTCAGGCGAGAAGACCGAGTGGGTGTTCGGGCGTCTGATGTATCCAGCGACGGTGGATTATGCGCGCTGGACAATGGATTACCCGCGCTCGGATCGGCATTTTTCCGCCGCGCTTCGCCGACTTACTCGCGTCCACGCTCGGTCAGTGGAGCAGCCGATTAGTTTGGACGATGGCGACGATGTATACAACTGGCCCTGGCTTTACGGAGTGGAGGTGGGCTATTGGGATCTGACGGACGCCGAATGCAAGAAGCTGCGCGACTATCTCCTGCGCGGAGGCTTTTTCATGTGCGACGACTTTCACGGCACGCGCGAGTGGGCCATTTTCATGCACAGCATGGGACGGGTGTTTCCAGAGCGTCCCGTAGTGGAGATCGATAACAAGGACCCTATTTTCCATACCATCTTCGATCTGGACGACCGCTATCAGGTTCCTGGGGCGCAGTTTCTCGAAACGGGCCGGG
>JANXQZ010000474.1 GCA_025353235.1 Bryobacterales bacterium | reverse complement strand
GGCCTGCTCGCGCGTCCAGCGGCTTTGGTTATCGTCGCCGTCCGAAAGGATCACCATGGCGCGCCGGTATTTGTGCATCGGCTGATCCTGCATCAGCTTGTCGCGGCAGGCAAAGAAAATCGCGTCGTATAAAGACGTGCCTCCGCCTGGACGCAAGCTCTGGATGGCTTTTGAGAGCACCTCGGTTTCGTCGGTCATGTCCGCCACTAGCTCCGCAGCCGTATCGAAACTGACCACGATCGCTTTGTCCTGCCGCTTGCGGATCACGCTATCGACGAAGCGCGTGGCGGCCTCTTGCTGAAACCGAAAACGATCCCGAATGCTGTTGCTGGTGTCGATCAGAATCGCCAGCCGCAGCGGCAAATTCGTCTCCGCCGTGAACTCGAGAAGAGTCTGCGGCTTCTTGTTTTCCCGTATATCGAAGTCGAGCTTGCCTAGATCCGTGACAAAGCGTCCTTTCTTGTCCGACACCGTGAACAACAGGTTGACGCGGTTCACTTCCAGCGTGATCCGGTTGATGTCGGGTTCGAGCGGGGCGGTCGGCTTGGGCTCCTGCGGAGGCAGGGCGAACGTGGCCAGACTCAGGATCGCGGCAGGGAAAAACAAGGCATTCATCACAAGTTCGTTCTCATTGTAGCGCTGCCAGCCACTCTTCGAGTTCACGCGGCAGAGGAACCGCCACGTTGATCCGCTCGCCAGTCAGGGGCGAATCGAACCCAATACTCGCAGCGTGCAGGAAATATCGGCCATAGTCTGCCACGGCCGCGCCGTACAGTTTGTCGCCCGCGACGGGGTGGCCGATGCTGGCCAGATGCACTCGGATCTGATGCGTTCGCCCCGTGCCGATCTTTACTTCCAGGAAGGTGAACTTTTCAAACCGATTGAGAACTTTGAAGTAGGTCTGGGCAGTGCGGCCGGTGCCCAACTTTGTCGTCATCCGCGTGCGGCGAACCGGATCGCGTGTGATCGGCGTGGTGACGCGCCCTGCTTCGTGCAGCACCCTCCCTTGGACCAGTGTCAGGTAGGTTTTATCCACCGTCCGCTTCAGAAACTGCTCCGCCAACGCCCGATGTGAGGGATCCGTACGCGCCACCAGCATGACGCCGCTGGTGTGCCGATCCAGCCGGTGGACGATGCCGGGCCGGAGATCTCCCCCCACGGTAGAGAGGGTGCCGAAGTGATGGACCAGCGCGTTCACGAGGGTTCCGGTGTAGTTGCCCGCACCTGCGTGCACCACCAGTCCGGCGGGCTTGTTGATGGCGAGTACGGCTTCGTCTTCGTACAAAATCGCGAGCGGCAGATCTTCGGCGAGCGCGTGGAGAGGAGGCAAGGAGGCCGGCTCAACCAGAATGGCCTCGTTCCCCCGAAGCTGATATGAGACCTTCTGCGCGCTGCCGTTTACGGTAACGCGGCCAATCTTAATCCAGTCCTGCAAACGCGAGCGGCTGTACTCTGGCAGCCGTTCTTGCAAGAAATGATCCAGTCGTTTGCTGGCGTCGCTTAGGGTGGCTTGAAGATTCACTGTTGTCCTCTCCAAGACTAGATCAAATGGTACCGCGATTCATTCCATCGTCACCGAGTTGAGATAACAAAGTCACACTACAATGTTTTACTGAAACATGAGCTGCTACGTCCACGATGTGCCGGGTCGGCTGCGAGTGCGCATGCCTGAAACGAAAGGCAACGCGATCATCGCATCGAAGCTGGTCAATCGGCTAAACGCGCTCGAAGGAATCACGAGCGTGAAGGCGAACGCGGTCACGGGAAGCATCCTGATCCGCTACGATGCCAGGATCGTCAACGCCGCCGCTTGCCTCGCTATTCTAAATATCCAAGCTAGACGGCAACCAGCTCGCCGACTAAACCCGCTCGCCTCGAAAGTAGCCGAAGCAGCCACCTGGTACGTCTTGGAAAAAGCGTTCGAGCGATGCCTTCCCATGATCTTCGCCGCTGTGCTGTAAGGGTGAACCATTTGACCTGAATCGGCGTCTCATTAGAAGGCGGTCAAACCGCCTCAGGAGAAATGCATGCTATTCAGCTCTGCTCGTAGACTATTTCCTTTATTGTTAATTCCGATTGCAGCGCTACCCGTGTTCGCTGCCGAACCATTACAGGCGCGCCCAACACCTAGGCAGGCTGCTCCAGGCAAAGGCATCGTAGTAGACCCGACTCGGAACAACATCCTGCCTTACATGTACGATGGCGCAGGTTGGAGCACTACCTTCGTGTTCACGAATCTAGACAATCATGCCATTGATTTGAAGCTTCAATTCACGGCAGACGACGGGAGCAATCTCCAAATCCCCGTGCAAGGCCTCGGAGCCACTTCGAATATCGACATACCGATACAAAACGGGGGTACGGCTTCCTTGACAACGGCGGATGTCGATTCCGTTCGCACCTCGGGATACGCCTTCGCTGCAGCTCAGAACGGAACTGACCGGTTTGCCGGGTACGCGATCGTCAGGCAGCAGAGCAGCGGCCTGCCCGATCTGGAATTCACCATGCCCCTGGCTCCCATTGACGAGAACCAGTTCGTCCTCGCCTTTGACAACACGAACGGCTTTACCACTTTCGTATCGCTGGTCAACTCGTCAACCCAGAATACCGCCAACATCAACGTCACCCTGCAGGACCAAAACGGAAATGTGCTCACGACGGACCAGCTTCAGATCGGGCCGCTCGGCCGCCGGACTTTCAACGTGACCGATCGTTATCCCCAAGCCGGAAACATTGTCGCAAGCATCTTCTTCAGTGCGCCAGGTTCGCAATTCGTAACGGGTTTGGGATTGCGTTCAGGCCCCAACAACTCCCTCTCCACGATCACTCCATTCTCTTTGCAAGTGCAAAGATAAGGGCGGGCACGGTCAGGCGCTCATCATCGGCCGCACCGCGTTGAGACTGGCCAGGATTGCCGAGCCGTTGCTGATCAAGGCGGAGACGTTAGGGCTCACCAAACCGCTGGGGATCGCCAGAAGCAGCGCCAGGGCGTTCAATCCGGCCACGATGCCGTAATTCTGATGAATTAAAGCGATGGTGTCTTTCGAGATGTCGATGGCGGCGATCAACTTCCAAAGATCGTCGTCCATCAAGATTACGTCGGCCGTCTCGCGCGCCACGTCCGCTCCGGTCTTCAAAGAAATTCCCACGTTGGCAAAAGCCAGCGCTGGGGAGTCGTTGATTCCGTCTCCCACCATCGCCACCACCTGGCCGGCATTGCGGTATTCGGAAATTACTCGAGCCTTGTCTTCCGGCAAAGCGTCGGCAACGTACCGATCAATCCCAAGTTGCCGCGCCACGCTCGCCGCGACTGCCGCATTGTCGCCAGTGATCATGACGATGTTCCGCAGACCGCGGTTGTGCAAAGTCCGCACTACATCCCTGCTCTCAGGGCGAATCTTATCGGCATAAGGGATGAGGCCGGTCAATTTTCCATCGACGGCGAAGAGCAACGATGAGCACCCTTGAGCACTCAAGTCGCGCACCTGACCAAGCGCAGCTTGATCGCAAATGCTTTTCTCCCGAAAGAACCGGTCATTCCCGATATGAATGGAATATCCATTCACCCGCGCTTCCACTCCGAGGCCGATCTGAAAGTTGGAATCGATTCGCTCCGGAATTTTGATGTGCTCGCGCTTGGCCTTACTCACAATCGCTTCCGCAACCGGATGAGTCAGCCGGGCTTCCGCAGCCGCCGAAAGGCCGATGATTTTAGCCGCCGGAAATTGCCGCTCGTTGAATGAAATGACGTCCAGGATCTGCGGTGATCCCTGAGTCAGCGTTCCCGTCTTATCGAACACGATGGTGTCCAACCTGGCGAGCTGCTCCATGTAGTTGCCGCCCTTGATGAGGACGCCCCGGCTAGCCGCATACACCATCCCCGACAAAACCGATGTGGGCGCTGCAACGCGGATTCCGGTGCCAAAATCCACAATCATCATCGAGAGCAACCGGTTCAAGTCTCCGGTGAGGGCGTATAGGCTGCCGCTTAGCAGCAAGGCTGGCGCAACCAGCCGGTCCGCGAAATGTTCTGCGTAATTCTGGATGCGGGTCTCGCCAATCGGCGCAGTCTCCACCATCTTCACGATCTGCGCGGCGGTGGTGTCATTCCCAACCCGCGTAGCGCGCACGTACAACTTGCCTTGGCGAACTACGGTGGAAGCGTACACGACCTCCCCCGGACCGCGCTCTGCCGGAATCGATTCGCCGGTCACGTTCTTCTGATCGAGGGTTGCGGTGCCACGCAGAATTTCGCCGTCCACGGGAACAATCTCGCCCGGATAGATAATCACGGTCTGCCCCGGCTTCACGTCGGTCGCCCGTATGCGAACTACCTTGCGAGAGCGCAGCACCCAAGCGGAAGCGTCGCGGAAATCGAGAAGATCAGTCATCGCGCGTCTTGATTTCGCAGCCGTCAAGTCGCGGATCCAATCGCCCAGTCCGATCATCCAGGTGATAAAAGAACCGGTCGCTATTTGCCCGCGACCCAGGCAGACGGCGAATGCCAAACTGTCCAGCACATCCACGTTTAGACGCCGTTCCTTGATAAGCACATTCCACGCCCGGCGCCAGATTGGAATCGCACTAATCACGCTAAAAGGAATCGCCGCTATTCGGGCCAGCGGATGAGGGATCAAAGCGAGCCCGATCGCGATTGTGGACCACGCAATGGGCTTTTTTAGATTGAAGAAATTCTTGCGCGGAAGACCGTCCACAGGCTTCGCATGCCCTGGGAAGGCCGCCAGCAGAGTCATGCGAGTTACTGCGCTAAGACGTTCCCGCAGTTGACTGAAGAGAGTTTGATCCGTGCGGTCAAACAGGATCACAACCGAAGAGCAATAAATGTTCGCTCTGGTGTCGGTTGCACGGCATTCGGCCTTGAGCCAGTGGCAAAGCGCGTCGGCCAGAGGTTGATCGCGGACTAATCCGCCAATGCGAATTCTGACTCTGCCTGGAATTTCGTGGACTACTTCGAAATCCATCCTACAGAGCTTCGGTCCCCGATCCTCGCTTGCTGCTTCGAAGCGATGTCGCGGTGCCGGGGCCTTCAGAACTGCTGGTTCGGATAACCTGGTCGGTCTTAACCTCTACGCTGGCAGCAGACCCATGCATGGAGATGAAGGAGTTGAAGGAGAACATGCCCAGCGTAACCCACAGCGGCGTGGCAACATCCGCTTCAAGTTCCAAGATGGTATAGATGGCCAAGCCTAAGGGCAGCAACACCTTCAGGTCGACACTGTTGTTGCTAGCTCGCCTGATGCCCTGATTCAGACGGTTAAAGCCTTCCACGATTTGTCGAGCTAGATCGGAATGCGACGCCAGGAACTGCGCCTCCCGTTCAATGCTAGTCGCCAACTCATCAATTTCGGAGATCGCCGGCGGCGCGAGAGCAAACAAATTCTCGCTCTGGCCATGCTGGGTTAAGACCTGATGGAAATCCTTGTGCTGCGTATGATCGTATTCCACTAAAAGGCTTCCCGTGCTCGAATTGATGGTCACGTTGCAAACGCCGGAAAGCGGTGAAATCGCCTGCTGTAACTGCTCCAGCAAGTTACGGTCTGTCCGGCCCGCAGGTACTCTCAACCGGATACGTCCGCGAACGTGGTGAGTTACTTTCGCCGCGTGACTCATCGCAAATGCATCTTCTAATGGTACGCCAAATTTAGGCGGATTTGGCCCTTACAGGGGCGGCATGCGCGGGTTCCTGCTCCGCACGAACCTCGGCTGTGATGTCCTGAAAATTTTCGCTGGCTTCAGCCATCGTTACCTTGGTCCGTTCGGCCAGAGCGTAACTAGCCTTCACTGCACCCTTGATCATGGGACGAAAAACATTGCCAAGCCGAGGCAACAGCTTCGGTGCCATCATGGCAGCCACCCCGATCAACATTCCCGGGATAAGTTCGATCTCGATCAGCGCGACCGCAACTCCAACCAAGGCGACGGTAGCCAGCTTCGAGCCCATCGTATCTTCTTCGACCGGTGCAGCTTGCGATGTGACAGGAGCCGGCGTTTGAGTGGTGCTTGGATTTAATTTTGCCATAGGATCGAATCTAGGACTCCAGCCTAACAGAATTGTTTCAGAAAGGTGAATGCCTCTAGAACACTCATAACTACTTACCTACCACCAGGATCGAAAACGAATCCGGCACCAGCGGACCTCGCCCAGGACGTCCACCGGGTGTCGCAGGGGCGGGAGCCGGACCGAACTCAGCGCCGATCAGCAGGATGTGACCCGTCTTGCTATCCAAGGTCAGCGTCTTAGCGCTTTGCATCGTCTGAACCGTCTGTTCCACCACGAAGCTGGACGGGCTGTTTTCCTTGATGACGGTCAGCGTGCCGTTGCCAGCCGAACTGAAAGCTTCCATCGTAGTGGGGTTGAAGACGGCGCCGTCGGAGCCGCCGTCGAGCGGCAGCGTCGCAATCACCTTTCCGGTATCGGCATTCAGCATCACCATGGTTCCGGGTGCTGGCGTGCGGCAGGCCACGAAGAGCACGCGATTCTTGACGTCGAACGCAAGCCCGGCCGGCGTTCCGCCTTTTTCGCCCAGATCATAATGTGCAGTAACCGTCATGGTTTTGGCATCGATCACGGCCACGTTCGCTTTGTCTTCGATGTCGACATATATATGACCTTTGCCATCGGTGACGGCCTGTTCCGGTGCACCTTCCAGATCGATGGTGCCAACGATAGCTCCATCTGCGGCATTGATGACCGTAGCATTCGGCGCGCGATGGCTGAAGACATATACGCGCTTATTAAATGGGTCGAATAAAATGCCGTCCGGTCCGCCTTCCACGTCGATGGTCTTGATCGTGGCGAGAGTCTTGGTGTCCCACATCACGACGGGTTTGCTGGTAGCGAAGCCATGACCCGACTTGGGATCTACTGCAGCTCCCCGCGCGTTGGCGTTAGGGATCTCGCCCGCAGGTTCAAGGGTATCGAGATTAAAGACCGACACTCGACCCGGCACCGGCGGCGTTCCTTGCGTTCCGCCTCGCGGGATGTATAAGCGCCGTCCGGCGTCATCGGCGTAAACATAATCAAACCCGCCTCCGCCTCCAACTTTGGCCGTCTTCAGCACCTTGTACGGCCCCGAACTCGCCGTCTGCTGGGCTGATAAAACTGTGAGTCCCGCTACGAACATCAGGCTAAATCGTCGCATGAATAGCTCCTGCACTGAGCCGGGATCCGCGTTCGTCTCCACGGCTAACTGAGTATATCAACGTCTGCAAATAGCAAAAGGAGACGGCATCTGCATGCCACCTTTCGAGGTTTGAGGCGGAGCATAAGCTGCGGGCGTCAACGCATATAATGGGTAAAACTGTGAGAAAGCTCCTACTCGTCTTCATCCCTGCGGCCTTGTGCGCCCAGTCGAGCTTTGACCAAGGCCGCGCTCTTTTTCGAAGCAACTGCGCTTTCTGCCACGGCATGACAGCTACCGGCGGCCGCGGACCGAACCTGGTTTCCGCTCCCCTCAGCCACGGCGATACCGACGTCTCCATCAAACGGGTGATTCGCATCGGCGTCCCAGGCACGACGATGCCAGCGTTCTCGGAATTCACCGATGAAGAAGTCGGTCAGGTCATTCAATATTTGCAAAGTCTTTCAAAAAGCTCCCTAAGAAACGAAAACGTTCCGGGCAATCCCCAGCACGGCCAGCAAATCTACGGCGAGAAGGACTGCTCCGGCTGTCATCGCATCGGAGGCCAAGGCAGCATCTTTGGGCCGGAACTGACCCGGATCGGAGGAGCCCGCTCCATCGAATATTTGCGCGACTCAATCATCAAGCCGTCAGCCGATGTGCCCGAAGGCTATGAAGGCGTAACTGTCGTGATGAAAAACGGCAAGCGCATCCGAGGCCTTAGGATCAACGAAGATACATTCTCGATTCAGCTTCGGGATCCGAGCCAGCAGATTCGCATGTTCCAGAAAGACGAACTGATTGGAGTAACGCATGAAACAGAGTCGATGATGCCGGCGTACGACAGGCTGTCCGCCACGGACTTGCAAGACCTGGTGGCATACCTGGCAACGCTGCGCGGCGCGGTGGACTCTTCCGCCGCAGTAAAGAAAGCGGGAGGGATTAAATGAGACTACCGGTATTCGTAGGTTGGGTATGCGCCGGGGTCTTGTGCGCCCAGCCCGTCACGTTCGAGCGCATCGTGAACTCCAAGGCGGAGCCCCAAAACTGGTTGACCTATTGGGGCGACTATGGCGCGCAAAGATATCGCGATCTAAAACAGATCGACACATCCAACGTAAAAAATCTTCGAGTGGAGTGGATCTTTCAAACCGGGCAGTCGGGCGCTTTTGAGACGGTGCCGCTAGTAGTGGATGGCATCATGTACTTCACTGCCGCCAACGGGTTCGCTTACTCAGTGGATGCGCGTAGCGGCCGTCAGTTGTGGCAGTTCAAATATCCAATGCCAGATGGCGTGAAGCTGTGCTGCGGAACCGTGAATCGCGGCTTGGCGATCCTTGGGGACCTTCTATTCATGGTCACGCCCGACGCACATGTGCTCGCGCTGGAAGCACGCACTGGCAGGTTGGTCTGGAATCGCGAGATGGCTTCCACAGATCAGTCCTACGGAGCCACGCTCGCGCCCTTAGTGGTGAAAGACAAAGTGATTGTCGGCGTCTCCGGCGGCGAGTTCGGCATTCGCGGATTCGTGGATGCTTACAATGCCAAGTCGGGTGAGCGCGCATGGCGCTTCTATACGGTTCCGGCCAAGGGCGAACCCGGCGGCGAGACTTGGCTGGCGGACTCGTGGAAACGTGGCGGGGGAGCCACGTGGATGACCGGCACCTACGATCCAAAGCTGAACCTGCTTTACTGGGGCGTTGGCAATCCGGGTCCCGATCTATTCGGCGAGGTGCGCAAGGGCGACAACCTGTACACGGCAGGCTTGGTCGCACTCGATGCGGATACGGGGAAGCTGAAGTGGCATTTTCAGTTCACGCCTCACGATACGCACGACTGGGATGGCTGCGAAACGCCGATGGTTCTAGACATCAAATGGAAAGGCCGCGACCGCAAAGTGCTGGCCCAAGCCAATCGCAACGCATTTTTCTATCTGCTGGATCGCGAGACTGGGGAATTCTTGATGGCCAAGAGTTTCGCGCGCCAGAACTGGGCCACCGAGATCGACGCGAAGGGCAGGCCGGTGCTGTCGCGAAACGCCGATCCGAGCCCTGAAGGCAATCGTGTTTGTCCGGGGCTGGCGGGGGCCGCGAACTGGATGCCTCCGAGTTACAATCCCGAGACGGGGTGGTTCTACTTTCCGGTCAGGGAGCAGTGCGATGTGTTCTTCTCCGCGCCTCCGGTGTACGTAGAAGGCAAGGCATATTGGGGCAGCATGTTCCGCGGCCAGACGGAAGAGAAGGAATGGGGACTGCTGAAAGCGCTCGATCCCTTGACGGGGGAAACCAAGTGGGACTTCCGCTATTACAAGGCACCCTGGGCTGGCACGATGGCCACGTCGGGCGGGCTGATTTTTTCAGGCGACGAAGATGGCTATTTCATGGCTTTCGATGCCAAGACTGGGAAGAATTTGTGGAAGATCAACACGGGGAATCGGTTGGTGACTGCCCCGATTACCTATACCGTCGGCGGGCGGCAATATGTAACGATGCCATCCGGCTCGGCTCTGCTGACATTCGCGCTGCCGTAGGACCAAGATGGAACTTGCTATTCGCATACACGTGGAGGAATTGCCCGAAGGCCTATTCCTTGCCACTTCAGATGAACTTCCCGGACTAGTCGCGCAGGGGCGCACCGTTGCCGAGGCCTCTGAACCTTAAACGCTGAAAGCATAGCGGAAGCTATTCGCCGCCAACTCTCCCGCAGGCAGGCCAAACTGACTTGCAGCAATCTCGTACTCATCCGAAAGGGTAGTAAAGAACAAGGCGGGATCATCCGTATTGATTACGATTGGCACGCCAGCCTCATACATCTTCCGCACTGGATGGTCCGCCAGCGTCGGCACAACTCCAGTCCGAACATTACTCGTGATCGAGATTTCAAGAGGAATCTCCCGATCGCGCAAATGCGCCAGCAATCGCGCATCTTGAACAGCCGTAATCCCATGCCCGATCCGCTCGGCCCCAATCTTCAAGGCGGCCCAGATCGATTCCGGCCCTACTGTTTCCCCGGCATGAGCCACCAAATGCAGCCCGCCTTCGCGAGCATACCGAAACACCTCGCCGAACCACTCCGCAGGTCCGCGATCCTCGAAGCCCCCGATGCCAAAGGCAACTACTCCGTCATCGCGCCGACTCACGGCGAACTCAGCCACCGGCAGCGCGGCTTCCGCCCCGAACTGTCTAACCGCGTCCAAAATCCAGAATGCCCGCACGGGAGACTGCCACGTCTCCTCCCTAATCGCTTCGTAAATAGCCGCAAGATCCTGCTTTTTCCAAAGAACAATTCCGGCCGACAGCGTGATCTCCGCGTAAGTCACTTCCTGAGCCGCGAGCCGAGTCAGCAGCCGTCTGGTAGCCAAAGCGTAGTGCTCGGGCGTTGAGAGTTTGCGATTCACCCAGACGTAGCTCTCGATGAAGGCCGCAAACGTGGCCTCCTTGGGCAGGTTTGCTTCAATCTCCGCGAGTGTCAAGGTCCGATCAATTTCCATCAAAGTCTCGGGATCGATCGACCCCTCCAAGTGAACGTGCAACTCAGCTTTCTTCATCGGCTCCAGTCTACTTCGATCCGGAAATGCAGCACGGCCGACACCAACCACCCGGCGCTATACTGAGAGTTCAGGGAGAATTGCATGAAAACCTACGGGAAGTTCAGCCTTCTGGTTGTGGCGATCATCGGGCTCCTGGTTTGGCTCGCCATGGGCGGCATCAGCGAAAGCAAAACATACTACAAGACCATTTCCGAGTTGATGCAGATGGGCGATCAAGCCCACGGCAAGCGACTGCGCGTCGGCGGCGATGTTGAGGATGGCTCCATCGTGCGCAACGGCAAGGAGGTCTCGTTCGTGCTTCATCAGGATAAGCAGAAGCTGAGGGTCGTTTACAGCGGCATCGAACCCTTGCCCGACACGTTCAAGAACGGCGCACAGGCGCTGGCCGACGGCAAACTCGGCCCTAATGGCATTTTCGAGGCTTCCAAGATCCAGGCCAAGTGCGCCTCGAAGTATGAAGCCAAGCCCACGCAGAACAAAGAAGCGCTGCAGAATCGCAAAGCATAGTCCGCACTGAGAGTTCATCATGGAAAACATTGGCGCTCTAGCCCTGTTGCTCGCGTTTTGTCTGGCGGTTTACTCCGTCGCCGGTTCTCTTCTTGGTAAATACCGCCGCAATGCTTTCCTGGCGGTGAGCGCGGAGCGGGCCGTATATTCGGTTTGGTTCCTGGTGACCATCGCGGCGGGGCTGCTGGTGTACTCGCTGCTGGTCGGCGACTTCCGGATGGCGTATGTCGCCAGCCACAGCAACAAGTCCATGTCGGCCTGGTACAAGTACGCCGCGTGGTGGGGAGGACAGGAAGGTTCACTCCTACTCTGGGCTTGGCTCCTCTCCACTTACGCGGCCATCGTTACGTTCCAGAACAGGCGCAAATTCCGCGACATGATGCCGTACGTCAACAGCGTGCTGATGACCACCGAAGCATTTTTTCTGTTCCTGGTCACCTTTCAGTTCAGCCCCTTCCAGGTGCTGGCGGTAGGCAAGGGCATTACCGACGTAGGCGACGGCCAAGGATTGAACCCGCTGCTGCAGTACTGGACGATGGTGATCCATCCGCCGATACTGTATCTCGGATATGTGGGCTTTGTGGTTCCTTTCGCGTTCGCGTTCGCTTCCTTGGTAACGCGCCAGCCGGGTGATGGCTGGATCCACACCACGCGCCGCTGGGCTATCGTGACTTGGCTGTTCCAGAGCACCGGCATTCTGCTTGGAGCAGGCTGGGCGTACGCGGTCCTGGGATGGGGCGGCTACTGGGGATGGGATCCAGTGGAAAATGCTTCGCTGCTGCCTTGGATCACGGCCACTGCATTCCTGCACTCCGTGATGATGCAGGAGAAGAAGGGCATGATGAAGGTCTGGAACATGGTGCTGGTCTCGGCCACGTTCTTCCTTTGCATCTTTGGAACCTTCCTCACTCGGTCGGGGATCGTCAACTCGGTCCACGCGTTCGCTCAATCGCCAATTGGAGCGTACTTCGTGGGCTTTCTGGCAATTGGCATTGCGATCACGGTTTGGCTGATTCTCGCCCGCCTGGACTATCTGAAGAGCGAAGCTCCCATGGAGAGCGTTGTATCGCGCGAGTCCAGCTTCATGTTCAATAACTTGATTTTGCTGGCGAGCTGTTTCGCGATCCTATGGGGGACTCTCTTCCCGGTGATCTCGGAGAAGCTGACTGGCGAGAAGATCAGCGTGGACGCGCCGTTTTTCAACCGCGTCAACATTCCCATCGCGCTCTTCTTGATGTTTCTGACGGGAGTTGGACCGCTGATCGCTTGGCGTCGCAGTTCGGTGGAGAGCTTGAAGCGTGCTTTCCTTTGGCCCACAGTTGCCGGAGTTGCTTTGATGGTGGCGCTGGCGTTCTTCGGCGTCTACGAACACCCCTACGCGCTCATCTCCTTTGGTCTCTGCTTGTTCGTCACCACCTCGATCCTCATCGAGTTTTGGAAAGGCGCCTCTGCGATTCGCGGCAAAACCGGCATGTCGATGCTGCCTGCGATGGTGGAACTCACTCATCGCAACACGCGTCGGTATGGAGGCTACATTGTCCACCTCGCCGTGGTCCTGATGTTTATCGGGTTCACTGGACAGGCATTCAATCAGAACAAGACCGTGGAAGTTGCCAAGGGTGACACGTTTAAGATTGGCCACTACGATCTGACCGTGGTTGGCCAGAAAGAAGGGGAGAACGAGAATTTCCTTTGGAGCAGGCTTACGCTGGACGTGAAAAGCAATGGCCGGGACTTGGGCATCTTGGAACCTGAAAAACGCTTTTACAAGACCAGTCGCCAGCCCACTTCAGAAGTGGCGATCCGCCGTCGTCTCAACGAAGACTTGTATCTCAACTTTGCGGGACCTTCCACAGACAACAAGCAGTCGGTTTTGCAAGCGTACATTTTCCCGCTGGTCTCGTGGATTTGGATCGGATGGTGGGTCTTGTTTATCGGCACGATCGTATGCCTGATTCCGAGTAAGATTCGGCTGCAATACGCTCGAACCCAGGTTGTGGGAATTGCTAAGAAAAATGTTCCTGTTACGAAGTAGCGTGCGGTTGAAGGCCAGCCTCTTGCTGGCCTTGTCCATCGGATCGGCTTTGGCGCAAACCGCCGCTCAGCTTGAAAGCGACGATGTGAAGCGGGTCGCGTCAAGGCTGGCGTGCCAGTGCGGATCGTGCAAATCGACAGTCGCGTGTGAAATGCCGGGCGGCTGCGGCTTCTGCAAGCGCGTGAAAACGAAGATTGCGCAAATGCAAACTGGTGGCGCTTCGGACAAGCAGATCATAGACTCGGTAGTGAAGGAAAACGGAGCCGACATGTTTCTGGCCGAACCGGGAACTTGGGCCTGGCTCATTCCGTACTTGGCTGGGGCTCTGGGAATAGTCGTTATCTTTTGGTTCGTTCGCAGAAGCATGCGAGCCCCCGCACTAGTTGCTGCTGGACCGCCGATCGACAACGAAGCATTGAACCGCTATCACGAGCGCATTGAAAAGGACCTGGAAAAGCTCGAGTAATGGTCTTGTTCATCGTAGCGGTTCTTCTGACGGCTGGAACTTTGCTGTTTACCCTGTTCGTCCGGGCTAAGGATATCCCCGAACCCGCTCCCGTCTCGCCAACTCTTCACTTGGAAGAACGCAAGGCCCGCATCTATGAAAATCTGCGCGACTTGCAGTTTGAGTATCGGGTAGGGAAGCTTTCAGACGAAGACTATCAGAAGACAAAACAGGGGTTGCAGCGCGAGCTCTCGATCACGTTGGCCGAACTCGACGGGGTAAAACCGGAAGTTGCCGCTGCTCCTGCGCCCAAGCCGGATGGCAAGACGTGTCCGTATTGCGGTGCTAAGTTTCCCCGACCCTTGAAGTTTTGCGGCGAATGCGGAAAGGCGATGGCATGAGCCGGTTTGAAGTAGGGCAGGTTGTCAACCTGCGGCCGATTGGCAATCGGCCTTGGAAGCCGAGCCGATTA
>JANXQZ010000470.1 GCA_025353235.1 Bryobacterales bacterium | reverse complement strand
CCGCTGCGAGCCTTCACCTCTTGAATATTCGAGAGCGTCTTTTCGTAACGGATGCGGCTTTCATCGCTAGCGGGATCGCGCGTCGCGATCACCACCACCGGCAGGTTCTCGTCGATCAGCGCATTGGGCCCGTGCTTCATTTCGCCGGCGGCATATCCTTCGGCGTGGATGTAACTGATCTCTTTCAGCTTCAATGCGCCTTCCAGCGCGATTGGGAAATGAATCCCCCGTCCAAGAAAGAGAAAGTCCGTCGCGCGAAACAGCTTCTTCACCAAGGCGTCGTAAACAGTGTCATGATCGAGCACCGATTCCAGCTTGCCTGGCAATCGAATCAACTCCTGCACCAATTCGCGCGACTGCTCGGAGGACAGCCGTTCCCGCACTTGACCCAAATACATTGCCAAAATAAACAGCGCCACGATTTGAGACGTGAATGCCTTAGTGGAAGCAACCCCGATCTCCGGACCCGCATGAGTCAGCAGCGTTCCCGACGCCTCTCTCGTAATCATGGAGCCGACCACATTGCATATCGCGAGTGTCTTCGAGCCTTTCTGCTTCGCTTCGCGTTGCGCCGCGAGAGTATCGGCCGTCTCGCCCGATTGCGAGATAACTACCGTCAAGACCTTCCTCGATACAATCGGATCGCGATACCGGAACTCGCTACCGTAATCCACCTCCACCGGAATCCGAGCAAGCTTTTCGATCATGAACTTGCCTGTCAACGCGGCATGCCAGCTCGTTCCGCAAGCGATGATCTTCACCGATTCAAACTCGCTGAACTCCTTCGCCGTAATATTCATCTCATCCAGGAACACGCGGCCCGATTCCTGGCCTACGCGGCCGAGCATCGTATCTCGCGCGGCGCGCGGCTGCTCAAAGATCTCCTTGAGCATGAAATGCTTGTAGCCGCCCTTTTCGGCCATGATCGGATCCCACAGAATGTGCGAGACCTGGCGCTTGATCGGCTTGCCTTCAAAATCGGTAAGGCGCACGCCATCGGGAGTGAGCACCGCGACATCGCCATCGGAGAGAAAGAACATGTCACGCGTGTGGCTTAAGATGGCCGGCACGTCGGAAGCGACAAAGTATTCGCCATCACCCAATCCGATCACCACCGGTGGACCTTGCCGGGCCGCGACGATCTTATTCGGGTCCGAGCTGGCGATCACGCCCAGCGCAAACACGCCGGTTATCCCCTTGATCGCCCGCCGAACCGCGTCCTCAAGGTTGCCTTCGTAGTATTTCTCCACAAGGTGCGCGATCACTTCCGTGTCGGTCTCGGTCACGAATTTGTGACCTTCCATCTGGAGCTGGTGCTTGAGCACGAGGTAATTCTCGACGATCCCGTTATGCACAACGACGATCTCGCCTGTGCAGTCGCGGTGCGGGTGGGCGTTTTCCTCAGTGGGGCGGCCGTGCGTGGCCCACCGAGTGTGTCCGATCCCATAAGGACCGTCCATGGGATTGATCCGGATTACCTCTTCCAAATTCCGAAGTTTACCCGAGGCTCGGCGAACCTCGAGATGATTGTCGCCGTTCAGGATTGCAATCCCGGCTGAGTCATAGCCGCGGTATTCCAGACGGCGCAGGCCGTCCAGAATAATGGGAACGGACTTCCGATTGCCGATGTATCCAACGATGCCGCACATACTTCAGCATACTGAATGCTGCCAGGTTCAAGATCGGTATTCAGCGCCGGAAGACTAGCGCTGTAGCAGCCCTTTGCTCCACATCGTGATAACCACGTCGAGTTGGCTGTTTTCATTCTTAGCCCGTGGTTCTTCGATCCTGTCCCACAGCCTCTTTCTATCGTTCACCAGCGTCGGGTCGGATTTAAGTGCCTTGTGGGCATCAAGGGCATACCGTCCGTTCACATTGTTCTTTGTCGCGCTGTATTGCCCCTTCGGTATTCCAGTTACGAGCCCGGCCTCGCACAAGCCTAAGTACGCGTGCTTAGGACAAATTTTCTTGCGCGATTCGTCGCTGTCGGAGATTTTCGCTATTGCTAAATCCCATGCGTCGTCCGGGCACAGGCCCTTGCGTTGCGTGCAGAACGCTGTCGCAAGTACGGCTGCTTTACCGTATTGACCCATAGGCAGCATTGTACTCCAAAATAGTCCGCCGCTTGAGCATGAGCCTATAAGAACGCGGTAGTTTTCACGCCGGAAATGTCAAACGCCCTCCGGCACTTCTTGCACGTCGCCTTATCGTCCAAGAGCACCATGTAACTCTGCGCTTTTTTAAATTTTGCGCGATCCCGTTCGTCCGCATGCCCGGGGAGCCGATCCACCTTGGTCCGCACCAACCAACGCAGGTCGTACGTTTCCACGCTTTTGCAGTACGTGCAATTCAAACTCGCCGGCTTGGTAGTCTGCGATTCTTTATAAAACGCGCGCTCGTCCATGTATCTTTGTTATACCGCTATGCCGCTGCGAGAGCGCTGCAACGGACGAAGCTGGCATCCAGCAGCCGCGCAAACTCATCCACATCCGACTTACTAATATTCAGCGGAGGCGTCAATCGCAACACATTCCCCGCCATCCCGCCCCGCCCAATCAGCAGACCACTCTCCCGAGCCGCTTCCATCACCGCCAACGTCGTCGCCACCGCAGGCTTCTTCGACTTGCGATCCTCCACCAGTTCGATCGCCAACATCAAGCCCATCCCGCGAATATCGCCGATCACCTCATGCTTTTCCATCAACTCTTCCAGCCTATTCCGCATGTGCGCGCCAACCTCGGCCACGTTGATCAGCAAGTGCTGCTCCTCAATAAAGTCGATTACCGCTTTGGCCGCCGTCGTCGCTACAGGATTGCCGCCAAAAGTGGAAATCGTAGCCCCTTTCAATGCATCCGCGATCTCGGCGCGCGCCACCGTCAGTCCGATCGGCGTCCCATTCCCGAGACCCTTGGCGCTGGTGATGATGTCAGGCGTCACGCCCCAGTGCTCGATGCCGAACCACTTATCGCCGGTGCGGCCGAACCCGGTCTGGACTTCGTCGCAGATGAACACGCCGCCGAACTTCCGGATGATCCCGACCGCGATCTGGAAGTATTCCTTTGGCGGCACGATGAATCCGCCGACGCCCTGGATGGGCTCCGCGAGCAGTGCCGCGGGTCGGCCATTGGTCTCGGTGCGGACCAGCTCCTCGAGATCCTGCGCGCACTTCACGCCGCACGACGGATACTCGAGGCCGAACGGACAGCGA
>JANXQZ010000454.1 GCA_025353235.1 Bryobacterales bacterium | reverse complement strand
GGAGCGCATCGCTTTTCTCAAGTCCTCCCATCCGGAGGTCAGCTACGACATGCATCTGGCGCTGGATCCTCCGCTGGCTATTGCCGATGAGGATCTCATCAAGGGAGTGCTGACCAATCTGCTGGAAAATGCTGCGCAGGCTGGAACCAGCGTCCTGGGGATTACGGCTTTGGAACAGGGCCGGGTCCAGATCGAGGTGCATGACTCCGGCCCCGGACTCACACCGCAAGCTCGCTCCACGTTGTTTGAGCCGACGATCTCCTTCAAGCGAGGAGGCATGGGGCTGGGCCTTTCCATAGCTCGCAAGAGCGCCGTGCTGTCGGGCGGCGAGATCGAATTGGTGGAAGGCCAGCTAGGCGGCGCAGGCTTCCGAGTTCTACTGCCCGCCGCATGAAACGCGTCCTTATTTTAGACGACGAGCCTAATATCCGCCGGTCCCTCCAGATGATCCTGGAGCATTCCGGCTACGCGGTGATGACGGCTGGCTCTTTGGAAGAGGCTCGCCACCTCACGGACACCGCCGACGCGTTGCTCCTGGATGTACGCCTTCCCGATGGCAGCGGCATCGACTTTCTCAAACAGTTTCGCGAGAAGGATTCCAGCGTGCCGGCCATCATGATCTCCGGGCATGCCACCATCGCCGACGCCGTCGAGGCCACGCGCGCCGGTGCCTTCGACTTCCTCGAAAAACCGCTCAGCCGCGACAAAGTGCTGCTGTCCCTCAAGAACGCGCTGGAGCACTCCTCTCTGCGCCGCGAGAATGAGCACCTCCGCGAGTTGATCGGGGGCGGGCCAAAAATGATCGGCACCACTCCGGCTTGGGTTCGGATCGTGGAGCAGGCCACCATGGCCGCCCGCTCCGATGCGCGGATTCTGCTGATCGGCGAGTCCGGCACGGGTAAGGAACTGCTCGCCGCGCACATCCACGAGGAGAGCCCGTTCGCTGCGGGTCCATTCGTAAAGGTGAATTGCGCCGCCATCCCGGCCGACTTGCTCGAAAGCGAACTTTTCGGACACGAGAAAGGAGCCTTCACGGGAGCCATCGCCACGCGCAAGGGCAAATTCGAATTGGCGGACAGGGGAACGCTGTTTCTGGACGAGGTGGGCGATCTTCCCGCGGCCTCGCAAGCCAAGCTGTTGCGAGTATTGCAGGAGGGCGAATTCCACCGGGTCGGCGGGGAGCAGAGCATTCGTGTAGCGGTGCGCGTGGTCTCTGCGACGAACCGTAATCTCTCTGAGATGGTCTCGCAGCAGCGCTTTCGCGAGGATCTGTATTACCGTCTCTGCGTGGTGCCTGTTAAAGTCCCATCGCTCCGGGAACGGCCGCAAGACATCCCTCCGATGGCCTCGTATTTTCTGCAGGAGTTTTGCAGCAGAAACAACTTTCGGCCTCGCAAGCTCGCGCCCGGAGTGGATTCGATCCTGCAAGCTTATGGGTGGCCGGGGAACGCGCGCGAGCTCCGCAACGTGATCGAGCGCATGGCGATCATGTCTACGGGCGATCAGCTCACCGCCGATTCAGTGCCGGTGGAGATTCGGCACTTAAAAGACAACACTCCCCGCTCCAATCTTCGGGAAACCCGCGATTCAGCCGAGCGCGACCATGTGCTGCGTGCGCTTGAGGACGCCAACTGGAACGTGTCCGCCGCAGCTAGGGTCCTGGGAATGGAGCGCACGAATCTGCATAAGCGCATCCGCGCGCTTGGTTTGTCCCGAACCCGGTAAACGGGCTGTCAGTGCCTGGAGGGAAAAGGTTGAAGGATTTTGTCGCAACCGTTCCGTGGCGCTTAAACCTCTCTCGATCTAAGTCTCGAAGGCTGCAAATCAGCTTCTCTCAGGGATGGCAGCGATGTGCAGAGCTCGGTAGGAGAATTGAGTTATGGGTTTGAGCGAGAGACCTCGAATTGAGCCGACCAGAAAGGCGATGGCAACTGCGGCCAACGACGCGGACGTAAGCGCATGCCGTTACGAGTTGGCAAAGTTCAGTTCGAAACAGCTCGAAGACGCGGGCACCGTACTCCATGTCGTTGGCCATTTGATTGGCCCGGACAGAGCCAAAGACATCTCTCTATCTGGGCACGGCAATGATGAAACCTTTGCGGTGTCGATGTTACTCCGAATTGCGGGGCAGCTCACCTCCGCAAGCGCGGATCTTTTTGGTGATGGCCGTCAGTATGCGGCCGCGGCGTTGCTCCGACAGATGGTAGAGATCGAGTATCTAGCGTGGGCGTTCGAAACCCGGGATGGTGATGCCGAGCGTTGGCTGCGAAGCGATCAGCAGGAACGACTGAAGTTCTTCACTCCCGCCAAGCTTCGCGCCGCCGCACGAGGAACCTTTCGCGGCAAAGACTATGGTTATCATTGCGAACTTGGGGGCCATCCGGTTCCACAGGCCTGCATTCTCCTACGAGGAGAATCGGCCATAGGTCAGCTATTGTTAGCAGATCTACTTGGACACGTAGGGCGAATCTGGGACCACCTTGTTGGATGGGCCCGCGAAAACGAGAACGGCGGACCGATCCTTCAGCGAAGCCGTGAAATGTCTGTTAGATTTTCAGATTGGAAATCAAAGGACCTGCTCGTCGATCTTCCACCTCCATAGCCGCAATCCTGAGTCTTCTTTGTACTTGCTTATAGCGCGGATAGGATGATCACCGATCAGACGACCGCAACCCTTCCAATCAGACTGATTGTCCGATTCGATTCCCCAAGAAGCGCCCTTAGCTTTGATCCAATGAATGCAAATCGGACAACCTATGCGCGACGACTTCTCCGAAGACATGAAACGCAAGATGGCAGCTCGGACGAGAAATACCTGCTCAAGCCTCGACCTGCCGCGCGTTTACGAGCGGCCCGGAGTGCTGACGCCCGTGGCTGGCTCGCCCCAGCCCGGCAGCCGCGCGATTGCGAGCTCCTTTGCAGCAGGAACCGGACGGTTGAGCATTTTCATCACCGGAGGCCCGGCGGGCCAGTGCCGACCGCGATCGTAATTAAGCTTCTGGCGACCGCCAGCCAACGAGCGGCTGGCTGCAATGCGGGAACCGCGGCGCTCGGCACCAATCTTCACGCCGCTGGGTTGACAGCTGGGGCACGACTCTTCACAGTCTGGCTGTTAGTTCGGGAACTCCGGCCGGCACGTTCGGAGTCACGGGGAGTGCTTTCGTGTCATCAACGCTCAGCATTGCCGAGTTGACGCGTATTCAAGCTCTGTGCTCGTTCCTCCAGAGCAGCGGCAGCGGCTTCGGCATCTGAAGGACTTGTCGGCTGGGGGCGTGAGCGGCGCGAAACATTAAGGCCCGCGGTTTCGGATTCAATTTGACTCGTGGGTATCCTACAAGGGAGTGCTTGCTGCCCTAAAAGACGAACTGCGCCCCATGCTCCTGCTGGCTTGGCCGATTGTGCTTGCCGAAATAGGGTGGATTGCGATGGGGATCGTGGACACTATTGTTGTCGGACGCCTGCCGAACAGCGCCGAATCGATCGCGGCAGTAAGCCTGGGCACGATCCTCTTCTACACCGTGGCAATTTTCGGCAGCGGCCTGCTGCTTGGGCTGGACACGCTGGTGTCGCAGTCATTCGGGTCTGGCGACCGGGAGGACGGCCACCGCTCACTGATAAACGCTTTGTACTTATCCGTTCCCTTGTCGGCTGTGTTCATGGCGATCCTCTGGGGCTGCACTCCTCTGCTCGATTCACTAGGCGAGCGCCCCGAGGTGATGCGGCTCATGCGGCCTTATCTCTCAACGCTGACCTGGAGCATCTTCCCGCTGCTGGTGTACTTCGGGCTAAGACGTTATTTGCAGGCGGTCAACGTGGTGACGCCGGTCATGTTCGCGCTCATTTCGGCGAACCTCGTTAACTTAGGCGTCAACATATTGCTGGTCTACGGAAAATGGGGTGCGCCAGCGCTCGGAGTTGCTGGCTCCGCTTGGGCCACTGTAATATCTCGCGTTTATATGGCGGTCGTGCTCGTCGGCGCAGTGGCTTTCATCGAGAAGCCGGGCTGGCATTGGCCTCTGAAGCTTGATCTTCCCCGCATAGTGCATTTGTTGGCACTGGGACTTCCGGCTGGCGCACAGATTCTGCTCGAAACCGGAGTGTTTGCCGTTTCCGCCGTGCTCATCGGCCGGCTGGATTCTCCATCGCTTGCTGCTCACCAGATCGCTCTGAACGCGGCGTCGTTCACCTTCATGGTCGCGCTGGGCATTAGTTCGGCGGGCGCGGTGCGTGTCGGTCAAGCGCTCGGACGCAAGGATCCGCACGCAGCGGCCGTGTCTGGCTGGACCGCTCTTTTCATTGGAGTTGCGTTCATGGCCATGGCCGCCATCGTTTTCTGGACGCTTCCCGTGTACCTGATTCGCCTCTTTAGCACCGACCCGACGGTAATTCGCATCAGTATCTCACTGCTGTTTGTCGCGGGCCTGTTCCAGATCTTCGATGGGACCCAAGTGGTTGTAGCAGGCGCGCTCCGAGGCGCGGGGGATACGCAGACGCCGATGTATTGCCACCTAGTCGGTTACTGGGTTATCGGACTGCCGCTTGGATACGTTCTCTGCAATCACTTTCATCAAGGCGCGGTGGGAATTTGGACCGGACTGTGCGTCGCGCTCGTGCTCATCGGACTGGTGCTGGTGGTGCTTTGGGGAAAACAGGTGCGTGCCTGGCAGGCGGTCAGTTGAGGAAGTACGTGCGATACAGCGTGTCGCGCTGCTTCGGGATAAAGCCGGCATCGCGAATTAGGCGTCGCAGTTCCTCCTCGGTGGCTTGATTGTGCGCTCCTGCGGCAGAGACAACGTTCTCCTCGATCATGGTGCTGCCGACGTCATTGCCGCCGAACCGCAGCCCGATCTGGCAAGTCTTGAGTCCGGGCGTTACCCAGGACGATTGCACGTTCAAGATGTTGTCCAGGTAAAGCCTCGAAACGGCCAGCGTTTTCAGGTACTCGACTGCGGTGGCTTCCTGCTTTACGAAGCGGCCCAGAGACGTATTTTCGCGCTGAAAAGACCATGGGATGAACGCAGTGAACCCGCCGGTCTCTTCCTGAATCTGCCGCACGATGTCGAAATGATTCATCCGCTGTTCGATGGTTTCGCCGCAGCCGAACATCATGGTCGCCGTGGTCCGCATGCCCAGAGAGTGGGCGGCGCGATGCACATCGATCCAATCCTGCGATGAGGATTTGAGTCGGCTGATGCGCTTGCGCACATCGTCGTCCAGGATCTCGGCACCCCCGCCCGGCAGCGACTGCAACCCCGCATCCTGAAGCCGTGCGAGCGTGTCGCGCAGCGTGAGGCCGCTTACTTGGGCGATATTCACGATCTCCGGCGCGGAAAAACAGTGGCACCAAATCTTATCGCCAAACCGCCCCTTGATGGAGCGCAGCAGATCCTCATACCACTCGATCTTGAGTTCCGGATGCAGACCGCCCTGCATCAGGATGCCAGTCCCGCCCAGGTCGATCGTTTCTTGAATCTTGTCGAAGATGACGTCCTGGGGATGAATATAGCCTTCGGCATGACCCATGGGCCGATAGAAAGCGCAAAAGCTGCAGTACTCCGTGCAGAAGTTCGTGTAATTGATGTTGCGGTCGACGATGTAGCTGACCACGCCCTCGGGATGCAGTTTGCGGCGAACCGAATCGGCAGCCATGCCTAGGCCAATTAGATCGTCGGAGCGGAAGAAATCGATTGCGTCCTCGCGAGATATCATGCGGTTACTGCCCTCAAATCAGTTTGATTTTGGAGTTCGCCCGCGAGCCGTAAAAAAAGCGCGAGGCCTTCGTATTCGGGCTCTTGCAGCTCGAACACGATGTTGCGGGTGAGGTACTCGTGCGCGAGTTGACGAGAGATCGACCGGGCCATGTACTCTCTATCGGCAATTTCGTCGATGTGCAGCATGCCAAAACGGAGGGAATCGAGGAAAGGGGCTGGATCCTGAATAGTCAGAGCTGCCCGCGCGGCCCAGACCGCGAATACCATAGGCAGTCCGGTCATGTCCATCCATTGGGCCCCGAGGTCGAGCACATGAAACGGCAGAGTGGCTGGATCGAGCAGCAGGGCAGGATCGCCGATGATAAGACATGCATCGGCGACATCGAGCATCGCAACCTGGTCGGGATTGCGCGGGAGCAACAGCGGTTCCACGCCGTATTGTTTTGCCAGGATTACGCGCGCCAGCATGACGGAAGTTCGGGAACCAGAGTCGACCGCCAAGGTTCCGATTTCCGCGAAGGGCACTTTAGAAACGATCAGGATACTGCGGACCGCGCCCCGGCAGGCAATACCTGCGCCCGGAATGACGTTGAGCTTCTGGCGAGTCAATTCGATAGACGGAATCAGGCCGATGTCGGCCCGGCCGTGCGCAAGCCGATCCGCGCATTCGGACGGAATAGAAAAAGATAGATCGAACAGGTCGCGTTGTTGGCCATGAAGCATGCCCCAAACCAGCGGAACGGTGTTCAAATAGCTAACGGCGCAGACGCTTGACTTTAAGTTGGGGCTCAACAGACATTGTACCCCTGCATTGTACGCCTGCGAGGGTAGAGGGTACTAAGTAAGCGGATTACTAAAAATAGTACGAAGGTCTGATTGTAGCTTCGCTGCCTAAGCCGTAGGCTGAGATAGGAGTGTGACTAGATGCTTCGGGGCATCATCATTTGTTCTGACGTCGATCTTACGGAGCGGTTCCAGCAGTTGCTGTCGGAAGTGGGCTTGGTCCACCTAACGCGGACTCTGGATCATTATCCCAATTCGTTCGAGCTCCTTCGATTCTTACGGGCGCACGCTCCCCAGGTCGTGTTCCTGGGATCGGAGTCGATCCCGAAGATGCTGGCGATCGTTCAAGAAATTGAAAAGCAAACGCCGGGCGTGCAGATCGTCGCGCTGGGCAGGCAGTGCGATTCCCATGTTCTGCTCGATCTGATGCGCGCCGGGATTCGCGAGTTCGTTTCTCTTCCATTTGACCGCCAGACCACCCAGGAAGCCCTGCTGCGGCTGAGCGAGGCGGTGGAAGCCAAGCCTCCGCAAATCGCAACCACCGACAATGTTTTTGCCTTTCTGCCTTCGAAGGCCGGGGCCGGAACTTCGACCATCGCTCTGAACGCTGCGATCGCTGTGTCGCGCATACCAAAAACTCACGTGTTGCTCTCGGATTTCGACCTCAACTCCGGCATGATCCGTTTTATGCTGAAGCTGGAAAACCCTTATGGCGTTGTCGATGCAGCCGAGCACGCGTTGACAATGGACGAAAGCCTATGGCCGCCTCTGATCACCAGCATTGA
>JANXQZ010000376.1 GCA_025353235.1 Bryobacterales bacterium | reverse complement strand
AACGAAATCGCGAATTGCTGCTGGCCCTAGCCCCACTACGACGGGATCCTTTGCCTGATAGATCACTTCGTAGACTCGGCCCGGCTCGAACCCCGAGTCCATGGTCACATGCGTGGCATCCGAAAACTTCCACTGGCTGCGCGGAATCGTCTTGCGTTCCCCGCGCACCCGATCGCGCACGGTCAGTTGGGTGCCCGCCGCATCTGGATTCGCGACAGGGTAAGCAACCTGGGTTCGATCCCCGAGTGAGATGGTCTTCACCGGTTGATCGCCGGTCCATTCCGAGAGCACCATGCCGTAGATCGGCTTGCCTTGATCGGTGGCTATCGGCGCGTATAAGCGCAACGCTTCGGGCGCTGGAGCGACGTCGAACTCCCATCCGATCCACACCAGCGTGAACCCCTGCTTCAGCAGGAATCTGTCGCCGAAATCGGTGGGAGCTTTGGGATCGCGCGCCCCGCCGGTAGCAAAGTCGAACGTGCTCAGCAATCCTTTCCCGCCGCGGTTGGAGATCTCCACCAAGGAAGTGCCGTTGCCCAGAGCCGGGTCACGCGGCTTTAAGATGAATAGGTCGGCCGAGAATTCTACGAGTCCCTCTGCATTGCGAGGAGCAAGAGCGACGTCGGCAATGATGCGATTCTGCGGCAGATTTGGATCCACGGCAAAGTGCGCCTTAGCGACGATCCGTTCATACGCCCCAGCCGACCCCTGCGATTCGCCGCCAAGCACGTCGGTGCGCTCGACCAATTCGACCCGGGTAACAGCAGCCTGAGAAATGCTCCCGATCAACAGCAGCAAAGATAAGCCTGTCCAGTTCATTGGCCATATTGTAATAAATCAGAATTGACTAACATGCATTTCAGAACGCCATGGAGCGAGTTATTCTGATTGATCCTGTTAGAATAAAGCTTCCAACGAGCTCGCATGTCCACACCGGCCCTCAAAGCTACTTCCTTGAACGCTGTCCACCGCAAGCTGGGCGCGAAGATGGTCGATTTCGGGGGATGGGACATGCCCGTGCAGTACTCGGGCATTCTCGATGAGCATCGGGCCGTCCGCGAAAGCGTCGGCCTGTTTGACGTCAGCCACATGGGCGAGATCGAAATCACCGGTCCGGAAGCGCTGCAGTTAGTCGATTACGTTGCCACCAACGCAGCTTCCAAACTAAAGGACGGGCAGGCGCAATACTCTGGGCTGCTATACGAACACGGCGGATTCGTGGATGACATTCTCGTTCACAAGGTCCGCGATCACTCGTACTTCATCTGCTGCAACGCCTCCAACCAGGAGAAGGACTTCGCCCACATCGCCTCGCTGAACAACAAATTTGAAGCGGAAGTCTTATTCGCCAGCGAGCGCTACGCGCAGCTCGCCATTCAAGGTCCGAAAGGACTGGCCACGCTGCAAAACCTGACGCAGACTGAACTTGCTCCCATCAAGTATTATCATTTCGTCGACGGCGAGGTCTCAGGCGTGCCTGCTCGCATAGCGCGAACCGGCTACACCGGCGAAGACGGCTTTGAGATCTATGTCGATCCAGACGATGCAGAGCGCCTCTGGAACGAAATCATGGCTGCTGGCTCGGAGTTCGGGATCAAGCCGTGCGGCTTGGGCGCGCGCAACACGCTGCGGCTCGAATCGAAAATGGCGCTCTATGGGCATGAGATCGACGCATCCATCTCGCCGCTCGAGGCGGACTTGGCTTGGATCGTCAAGTTCGACAAAGACGATTTCGTTGGCAAGCAGGCACTCGCGAAACAGAAGGCGGACGGCGTAAAGCGCAAGCTCACGGGCTTCGAGATGACCGGGCGCGGCATCGGACGCGATGGCTACGAAGTTCTGATCGATGGTACGCCTTCCGGCTGGGTGACCAGCGGCGGCCCCTCTCCCACGCTTGGAAAGAATATCGGGCTGTGCTACCTTCCAGTCGAGAAAGCCAAGCCAGGCCAAGCCATTCACGTTATGATTCGTAATCAGCCAGTGGACGCAGTTACGACGGCCACGCCATTTTATAAACGAGCGAAATAATGTATCCAGCCAATTTTTTTTATACGAAGGAACACGAGTGGGTCCGCGTCGAAGGGGATACGGGCGTTGTGGGCATCACCAACCACGCACAGAAGGAACTGGGCGACATCGTATATGTGGATCTTCCGAAGGCGGGTCTAGCGGTGGTGCGGGGAGCGACCTTCGGATCCGTCGAGTCGGTGAAAGCAGTTTCGGAAATTTATGCGCCGGTGACAGGCGAAGTCGTCGAGATCAATGAAGTCCTCGCCACCACGCCGGAAAAGCTGAATGAAGATCCCCACGACGGGGCATGGCTTGTGAAGATCAAGATGTCTGCCCCGGATGAAATAAAGCAACTTATGACGGCCGAAGACTATCAGAAATACGTAGGAGCCGAGTAAACCGGGCGTTTCCGTCCCGCGTTCGCACGCCAGCAAAATTGCGTTATTTACCGAAGTCAGACCTCGAGCGCCGCGAGATGCTGTCTACCATCGGCGTGGATTCCATCGAAGATTTG
>JANXQZ010000358.1 GCA_025353235.1 Bryobacterales bacterium | reverse complement strand
GCGACTTGGAAGTGCTGTGGCAAGCCTCTGTGTATCCGATGCCGGTGTCGGCTGAGGCGGTGGCCGTCGACATCGAGATCGTGGATCGGCTGACCGCTAGCTCGCTGTTGACCCCCATAGGCGACGGGGAAGTCTTCGTTCACCGCTGGACCGCCGAGTCGCTGAAGTTGCACATGGGCGGGGGTTTGTACCGTTCGTATTGCGTGGGAGCAGGAGAGTACCTCGATGCCAGGCGTGTGAATGGCAAACGCAATCTCGATGACGCTGTCGCGGCGATGCGATTATATTTCGCCGGAGCCGATTGGGATCGCGGAGTCGGTCTTGCGTGGTCAGTGATCAAATTCGTTCAGAATTATGGCCAGGCATCCGTCTGGACGGAGCTGGCGCGAGAGGTCGGAGATGCGCTGCCGTCAAGTCGATCAGACAAAATAAATTTCATCGGAACTGAAGGCGATGGACTGAGCTCGCTGGGCCTAACTGGTTTGGCCTTGAAGCGGTATCACGTCCTGGTGAGTGGTTTCGAGCGGCTTGCCGCGCGGGAACCGGACCGCGCCGACTACCTGCGCGACCTCTCCGTCTCCTACAACAAGATGGGCGATCTGCTCAGCGCTCTCGGCCAAGGCGAAAGCGCCCGCCAGTTCTTCCAAAAGTCGCTCGATATCGCCGAGCGGCTCGCCGCCCAGGAACCGGACCGCGCCGACTACGCCATCGATCTCGCAAAATCGCTCGCGCGGACAGGTGATGAACTCTCTCTCGAACGAGCGTTGCGCATCCTAACCGACCTGGACCAGGCTGGTCGCCTGCAGCCCTACGAGCAGCCCACGTTGTCAGCTCTGAAGCAGATGCTTGCCAGCCTCCGAACCGCCGAACCAACTACGAAAGGGTAACTCCCACAAGAGCGGCACCCCAGCGTCGCGCCAGTCCTTGAAGGCAGGAGTGAGCGGACAACGTGCGGGCATCTCTTTAAGACTCTCAATGGTGCGGATGATGGACGTAAACCACCTTCGAGCCACGTCGACACTGGATGCACGCTTGATGAAGCTGTGATCGAATCGAGATCGGCGAAAGCCTCATCCGTGATCAGTACCTCAAACGCCATGCTTCGCCCGAAGTTTGGCGACCGCCTCATCCAGCGGGATCATCCGCCCCTCGTCAGCGTCCTCAATCCCTCGGCGAATGGCCGCAATCGTCTCAGCCTTTTCAAGACGGTCGAGCAATTCCTGATAGCTCTCCGCATCTTGCACAACCAACTCGGCCCGTCCATTCACGGTCAGCACCATGGGCGATTTCCTCTCCTTAAGCCTGCCAACGTACTCCTTAACGCTGCGCTGAAAGTCGGTAACAGACCGCACTTCTCTAAGGTCGATCATGCCAGCTCCATCATGCTAAAAGCATTTAATTCCACGCTACCACGTTCCACCCCAACTCTACGAAAACCAGTGGCAACCATCTTCAGGTTTTTAAAATGACGGATCTCCTTTAGAATCATGCACTAACTCAAACGAACTTCCCCACCCAATCTCCTCCCCACCCCCTCATCTGTCACAATCATCGCGTTATGACCTCCACCCCCCAAACCGCAAATCACGCCCTCTCCTCCGGCTTCTTCCTCCTGCCACACGAGAAGGAAACCGAACTCAACTCCATCGCCACCCGCCTCCGCGCCGACCTCCAGCCCGGCGGCGAACACGAATCCTTCCTAGTCGACCGCATGATCGAAGCCCGCTGGCGCATCGTCCGCATCAACCGCCTCGAAGCCGCCGCCTTCGATCTCATCCTCGACCCCGACGCCGTCGCCCTCTGCCCCGATGCCCGCATCGCGGCTCGCCTAACTCCTAAAGGAGGCGATGTGCTCGGAGTTCTTCAGCGCTACGCCGCCGCAGCCGAGCGCAGCTATCACAAGAATTACCGCGAACTTCTCCACGCCCGTCAGGTCTCCCAAACCGTGGAGCAGAAAGCCGTCGACAACGCCATCAAAAACACAATCTTCGCCCCCTTGCCCGGCCAAGCGGTGCCAAATGGGTTCGCTTCGCAAAAAAGCCAAAACCTCCCCAAAATATCCGTCGCGCCCCACGCCCCTGAACCGCCAACAAGCAATTGACGAGGCGCCCTTTTATGTGTAATTATTCATATGACTGAATAAAAATTCAGCCGAGGAGGACCTATGGCCGCGCCCGCCCGCTTCGCGCAAACCTTGAACATGCCCGCCCGCATCTCCGCTGGCAACCTTACATCCGATCTCGATCTCAAGCACGAAGAACTCCTCAGCCTGCTCGATCTCACGGCCAAACTCAAGCGTTCTCCCGCCCGCTACGCCAAATCCCTCACCGGCCGCTACATCAGCCTTCTCTTCGAAAAGCCCTCCCTGCGCACGCGCCTAACGTTCGAGCTCGCCATCAAGCAGCTTGGCGGCGACGCCGTCGTCAGCATGGGAATCATCGGCGATCGCGAGCCGCTCAAAGACATCGCCCGCAACCTCGACCGTTGGACCCAAGCCATCGTCGCCCGCACCTTCTCGCAGAAAACCATTGACGATCTAGCCACCTGGGCCAGCGTCCCGGTCATCAACGCGCTCAGCGATATGTACCACCCTTGCCAGGCGCTCGCGGATATGTTCACCCTGCAGGAACGCTTCGGCGATCTGCGCGGACGCAAGCTGACCTTCATCGGAGACGGCAACAACGTCGCCCACTCGCTCATGCTGTGCGCCGTTCGACTCGGCATGAACTTCGCCCTTGCGCATCCAAAAGGCTACGAGGCGAATCCCGATATCCTGCGCAAAACCGAAGCACTGGCCGCCGACTCGGGAGCGGAACTCATCGTCACGAATGACCCCGCAGAGGCGGTTCACAACGCCGATGCCATCTACACCGACGTCTGGACCAGCATGGGTCAGGAAGACCAAAGCGCTCAACGCATCGCCGAATTCACGCCTTACCAAGTGAATGAAAAGCTCGTGGCCCAAGCCAACCCGCACGCCGCGTTTATGCACTGCCTACCTGCCAAACGAGGTGAGGAAGTCACCGACGCCGTGATCGAAAGCCCCAACTCGGTAGTATTCGACCAAGCGGAAAATCGCCTGCACGCCCAAAAAGCAATCCTCTCGATGCTGCTCTCATGAGTCGAGTCTCCGCTAATCTCTGCACCAATCTCTGCACTACTGTCTGCAGTAAGCTCTGCACTACTCTCTGCAGTAAACTCTGCACTAATCTCTGCACTACTCTCTGCAGTAAGCTCTGCACTACTCTCTGCAGTAAGCTCTGCACTACTCTCTGCACGAATCTCTGCAGTAATCTCTGCACTACTCTCTGCAGTAAGCCCTGCACTAATCTCTGCACTAATCTCTGCAGTAAGCTCTGCACTACTCTCTGCACTAATCTCTGCACTACAACATGCTGCTTTGTGGGGCAGGCAATCCTGCCTGCAGCCGGCTTTCAGCCGGCTCTAACCACATGAAACTCTGGGGAGGAAGATTCGAAACAGGTCCATCGGAAATCTTCGAGCGCTTCTCCGAGTCCCTAAGCTTCGACAAGCGACTAGCCGACTGCGACTGCCGAGGTTCCCAAGCCTTCGCCCGAGCCCTCATGCGTGTCGGCATCCTAACCGACACCGAGTGCGCCCAACTCGTAGAAGCCTTCGAAACCATCCGCTACCAAGCCCAACACCCCGATTTCTACCTAAACGCAACCGACGAAGACATCCACACCCTAATCATCCGCAAGCTCAAAGACCACGTAGGCCCCCTAGCTGATAAAATCCACACCGGCCGCAGCCGCAACGAGCAAGTATCGCTCGATATCCGCCTCTGGCTGCGCGAAGAAATCGACCAAGTCCACGCCCACCTCAAAGCTCTTCTGGACGCCCTCCTCACCATCGCAAAAGCCTACCCGCATGCCATAATCCCCGGCTACACCCACACCCGCCGCGCCCAAGCCGTGCTCTGGCCGCACTACATTCTGGCCTATTTTGAAATGTTCTCCCGCGACGCTGAACGCCTGTCCGACGCGCGCCGCCGCACCGACGTCATGCCGCTCGGATCAGGCGCGCTGGCCGGCAGCGGATTCCCGTTTGATCGAGACGCCATCGCCGCCGACCTGGGATTCGCCGCGATCACCCGCAACAGCATGGACGTATCCGGCGATCGCGATTTCGCGCTCGACTTCCTCTACGCCGCCTCCATGATCATGCTGCACCTCAGCCGCTTCTGCGAGGATTGGATTCTCTATGCAAGCGAAGAATTTGGATGGATTGAGCTTGGCGACGAGGTCACCAGCGGCTCCAGTCTGATGCCGCAGAAGAAGAATCCCGATTCCCTCGAACTAATTCGAGGCAAATGCGGACGCGTCTATGGGGCTATGAACGCGCTCTTCCTCACCATGAAGGGCCTCCCCATGACGTACAATCGCGACATGCAGGAGGATAAGGAGCCGCTCTTCGATGCAGCGCGGCAAGTCGGTCTGTCCCTCCAAATGGCCGAAGCCTTAATCCGGTCTGCCAAGCTAAACGAGGCCAAGCCCGAAGCTGCAGCCGAAGAAAGCTGGGTGATCGCCACAGATCTGGCAGAAGAATTGGCGAGGTCGGGAACACCATTCCACCAGGGACACCAAATTGTGGGCCGTCTAATGCTCGAGAGCGTTCGACTTGGAAAAAAACCATCAGATTGGACCTCCGAAACCTTACAAGCGTTCGCCCCTGAATTCAAGCCGGAAGCGGCCCGCTTGCTCCACCCCCGCGAGGGCATGAAATCGCGCGAGATTCCCGGCGGAACAGGTCCGCAGGCAGTCGCGAAGGCCCTGGACGAAGCGCAAACTCGGCTGGCCGCCCTCCGTCCATGAACAAGAGCTACCGCCAGGGACAAATCCTCAACGTAGTCCGGGCGCAACCAGTGTATACTCAAGAAGATTTGGCGCATGAGTTAAAGCAACGGTTTAATATCAACGCCACCCAGGTGACCCTGTCGCGTGACATGCGCGATCTCGGTCTAGTGAAGACCGCTGAAGGGTATCGCCAAGTCGATCATGCGGTGGGCCCCGACTTCGGCACCATCGCATCCGAATTCCTCCGGGACGTAAAGGCCGCTCAAAATCTCGTGGTTTTGAAGACGTCGCCCGCCCACGCCAGCTCGGTCGCAGTAGCGCTCGATCAGCAAGAATGGCCGGAAGTGGTCGGAACTCTGGCAGGCGACGACACCGTCCTAGTGATCGCAACCGACAGCACTGCAGCCAACCTGCTCCGCGATCGACTGCTAGCCTTTCTGCGCACCGAATAGGCTACAATCACCTAGTGCACCGTTCACCATCCTGTACTATCACATCGCTGCTTCGTGGGGTAGCCAATCCTGGCTGCAGCCGCCTTTCCAGGCGGCTTATCTAGTTCCTCAAAATGCCCCTGGCCGTCAAAAAGAATCAACGAACCGAGAAAGTCACCCCCGCACAGATCGATGTAGAGCCGTCTCCCGCACCAGATCCGGAGCAGCAAGCCCCTCCTCCCAAAGTAACGGCGCTAGTGTATTCTTACGACAATGCGGCGGGTCTAAGGCGTTGCCTGGCAGCGCTTGAGGCTTCCACCGTGAGAGCCGTAATGGAAATTATCGTGGTGGATAAGGGTTCTCAAGACGAGAGCCCTACCCTGGACTCTGAATTCCCGAACACCACGTTCCTCCGTATGCCTCGCAATTTCGGTAATACCAAGGCTCTGAACATCGGGATGCGGACCGCCGTTGGGGACCTCATGTTTTTCCTCCCTCCCGAGATCGAAGTTGCCCCCGACACTGTGGGCCTGCTCGTAAATCGGCTGGAGGCGGACCAAGAGGCCGTCGCCGTTTGCCCCTTGATCGTTGACGAGAATGGTCGCCCCGTCGAGCAGGCTTACCGCCTCCCTTCGCCCGAAACAGGAGCCGATTTGCCACCCGTGACCATCGCTTCGGAAAGCCCGGCAACAGTCGAATACGCCATCTTCCAAGCGATGCTTGCCCGCAAATACTTCATCCGAGGCATTAACTATTTAGACGACCGGTTCGGCGAGTTCGGCGCCGACGCTGAGCTCTGCTATCAAATTAGGCGCGCTGGCCGAGTAGTTCAAGTCATCCCTGAGATAAAAGTGGCGCGCAGCCAAAATTCTTTGAGAAGATCCGGAGCCGCCGAGAACCTACTCAAAGCGGATCGAATTCACGGCACGGCAGTCTATCTGAGCAAGCACTATGGATTCGTCTCCGGCTTGACCTTTCGGATTGGCGCGATTTTTAAGGCGCTAGCGGGCTTTCGATTCGGGCTTTTAGTATCCCTCTTGGGAGGGTCCAAGGTCGACGGCTCCCAAGGCGTCCGCTTGTAAGATTATGATGGTGGTATGAAAATATAGGCCGAGAGGCCTACGTTTTTGGGGCTCGATTACCGATGAATACTCTAGGTATGCAAGTTGATGCTTTGATATGGGTGCTTTTGCCCGTTTTTGTGGCGGCAGGTTCGGCTTTGCTGTCCTACTCCATCATGCACGCCCGCATGGAGGTGGCGATCGCTCGCGAACGCGCAACGCTGGCGGAAGCTCACGCTTCCATCAACACCTATCGAATCACCATGGAAGAGCGCATCCGAGCCACCGAAGAGGAAACGCGCCGCAAAGCCCTGAACGATTTTATGCAGGAGTTTCGCGTGGAGGAACGCCACTACACGCGCGAAAATAAGACCGCCTCCATGCGCCGAAAAACCATGATTCTCCAGGAACGGCTCTTCTTCCGAAATATCCCCCTATCGAATTGGGTAGAACACGAGATGACCATGGAAGAGAATTCCAGCCAGTCTCCCGAAGAAGCCCTCGATCAGCTTTCGTCTTTCAGCGCCAAAGCCATTACCCAGGCCAGCGCAGATGTTCCACTCGCTGGACTGATAAGTTAAGACGCGTAAACCAAATCCGTTGAGCCTCGTCCTGTGGATTGATGGGCGTAATGGCCGAGCGCCTGGAGACTAAGCTGCAGCCTCAGGGAAGGGAACTGGCCGAAGCTCGCGAATTCGGATCGTGGATGGCGTCCGAGCAGAAGCGCATCTTTCTTCTGTGCCAGCGCATGCTCCGCGATGCCGAAGATGCCGACGCCGCCACCCAGGACACTTTTCTGAAGGCGTGGCAGGCTCTCCAGAAATCGGGAGAGTTAGACGACCCTGACAAGTGGCTGACCCGGATCGCGGTGAATACTTGCCTGGACCGGTTGCGCTCGAGGCGCTGGCAATTTTGGCGCAAGCGCCCTTCAGCCGAAGATGAAGCGGGTATTCTGCAGCGTGCGCCTTCATCGGGTCCCTCCGCAGAGGACCAGATGTTCGCCACGGAAATCGAACAGCGCCTCTCGGCAGCTCTCGAAAGGCTAACCGATCGGCAGCGGTCGGTGTTTACGCTGCGGCATTACGAGGATCTGAGTTTGGCGGAGATAGGAAAAATACTGAATCTGGATGTTGGAACAGTGAAGGCGCACTTGTTTCGGGCGCTTGGAAAATTGCGCATTGAATTGAGGGACCTTTATTTTTCGGAGCGGGACACTAAATGACACACTGGACGGATGAACAAATCACTCATTGGCTCTACGGGCTGGAGCCGGAAGCTGCCCACCTGGACGGATGCCCTGACTGTCGGCAGCGTGCCGAAAGCGCCTCCGCTCGCAAGAGCGCAGCCACCGCCGCGCCCGACGTGTCCTGGGAATTCTTAGCCGAGCAACGACGCAGCATCAACAAGCGCTTGGAGCGCCCCCTGTACGACTGGGCTCGCATTCGAAACTTCGCTTCGGTTGTGATGCTCTTGCTGGTAGCCGTGCTTAGCTTCAACCTGCTTCGTCCTCCTGCCGCGACCTCGCCGCTCGCAACTCCGGCCGACGAGCGGCTGTTTTCAGACTTGGTCGCTATCGATCAAAGCACCGTACCCCGGGCCGTCAAGCCGATACAAAACCTGTTTGAGGAATAATGCCGCAAATGCGCGTGATCGCGATTCTAGCCCTGTTTTCCCTTTCGTTGGCGGCCCAGCTTCCGAAGCCGTTTTACCCTTGGTGGAGCTCTCAGGTCGTGAAGGACCTGAATCTGAACCAGGGCCAGAGGATCCAGGTTCGCACCACGATCAGGGATTATCGAGGCCGATTGCTTGACTTGCGAAGCCAGATCGAGACCGCCGAGCGGGATCTCGAATACCAGTTCAACCAGCAACCGGTTGACGGAGCGAAAGCCAACGAGGCCATCGAACGGCTGGCCGGAGCGCGCGCCGATTTGACCCGCACTCTGTCCCAGATGAGCCTGAAGCTTCGGGCCGTTTTAACGCAGCAGCAATGGCAAGAGTTGCAGAAGAGACGACCCCTGAGAGGTCAGCCGGCAAGATCGCCGGAAACCGATCAGAGGTAAGAAAAGCCCGGCGTCGAAATTATTCCGCTTTAACCGCTGTGAGCAGGAGTATGCTTGTTAGTCAGCAAAGCATAGGTAACCCGCACAAGGAGCGAACCAATGGCGAAATGGAAAGCAGTCGAATTCAACCTAGCAAAAAACTTGCAGGCGCGGAATAAGACAGCCGCAGTAACAATCCCAGACAGCATGCTCGTGACGATCACAGTCGAGCTGGATGACAAGCTGTTTGCCGAACTCGAGAAGGATCCATCCCGAGCCGCGCATATCCAACAGAACGCTAAAGCGAAGGCCGATTCAGCGGTTGACGCCATGGTTAAGCAGATTGAGGCGATCACCTCTAAACCTCTCGACCAAAAAGCTGCAGTCGAAGCTTCCAAGAAGCTCAACGAATCTTTCCAACAAGCGCTGGATAAGGCCGGGGCGGATATCAATAAGGAAACCGAACAGCTCCTTTCAGACTTTAAGAAGGGGCGTAAAGAGCTTACGAATTTCCGGGTAAAGAGCGGAGCCAAGATCGCGATCAACGGCACGGCCATGGTGGTGGCGACGGCGGTGGCGGGCGCCAGCCACGGCGCGCTTTCGCCGATTGCTGCGGTTGGCATCGTCCGGGGCAGCGTGGCGATTGGGCAGGAGTGCTTAAAGCTGGCATCCACGGCCGACACAACGGCCAAGTTGGTTCAGGTGCAGATTGCCGCCCTTAAGGTAATCATGCAGAAGGACCTCGCAAACGCCTCCACCAGGTCCAAGGTGGCGCAAGGAGTGAAAGAGATCGGTCTTGGCGTTCTCTCGGGCATTACTGGATTTCAGGGTATTCCGAGCATGAAGAACTGCAATGAGAACATCAAGCTCCACAAGATCAACATCTCCAAGCTCGATCAGAAATCGCATGACCTATCGGTGAAGCTGAATGAGGCGCTGAAGTCGTGGGAGGAATGGAAGGCGAAAAACGACGCCGCGATCAAGACCATGCCGTCCGACAAAGTGGGAAAGATCCGGTCCAAGATGGACACCATCGAAAAGGCGACCGGAAAGCTGCTTGAGGCTACGACGAAGGTGAACGTAGGGGTCACGCGGGCGAATCAGCGCCAGGGGACCTTTGAAACGACGATGGACGCGATGACACAGGGTCTCCCTAGCTGGATAGGCTACGCCGACACGGTAGCCGCCCTGGCGCTCGATATTGGCTTGGCTATTGGCGATGCGGGCAGCCTCATTGAAGGCGCAAGCAGCGTTCTTCTTGCGGTGTCAGCGGAAATCGGAGCGTTCCAGGTAGACGCAGCCGGCGCTCACGCTTAACAAAGGAAGGAGAAGAACGTGAAAACGTACGCGGTTGAGCAAGCCGTCCGGGCCCAGAAGGCTTTACGAGATGCAGCAGGCCTTGGCCCTGAAATGTTTCCCATCCAAGCTTTTGTTGGAATGATTAGCGATGAGATCGAAGAGCTCCGGTCTCAAGGGAAGACAGACGCGGAGATCGCCAGCCTCATCGCGGCGAACTCGAATATCGAGATCACCGCTTCCGAGATAGCGGAGAACTACGCATCTCCGGAAGACCGCCACCAACCTCACGGGTAAGCTAGACTCGGAGCGGATGGGAGCTCTTGATCCTTATACTGCAACTGGAAAAGCTTCCAGTAAATGCCTCGCATGCCAAGCAGTTGCTGGTGAGTTCCCATTTCGCGAAGCTGCCCTTTATGCATCACCATGATTCTGTCCGCCCTCTGAATAGTTGACAGGCGATGCGCGATCACGATTGAGGTGCGGCCCTCTACTAGATGGTTCAGCGCGGCGCGGACGCGAAGTTCTGTGTCCGTGTCGACGCTGGATGTAGCTTCATCCAAGATCAGGAAGCGGGGATCGTGGGCCAGAGCCCGCGCGAAGCTGATCAATTGCTTCTGCCCCGTCGAGAATCCGCTGCCCCGCTCGCGCACTGGCTGTTCGAAACCCTGGGGCAAGCTTTGGACGAAGTCGAGCAGATTCACACGCTCCGTGGCATGCGTCAATTGCAGATCCGAAATTCCTTCCGTGCCGAGGCGGATATTGCTGGCGATGGTGCCGGTGAACAAGTGCGGGTCCTGTAAAACCACTCCGAAATTACGCCGTATGTCATCCAGGCGGAACTGTCGGATGTCTATGCCGCCCACACGAATCGCGCCTCGCTGAACGTCATAGAAACGAAGTAGAAGGCTGGCCAGCGTCGTTTTCCCAGCTCCTGTATGTCCTACAACCGCGATCGTTTCGCCGGGCTCTATGCGAAAGCTTACATCGCGCAGCACCCAGTTCTCGTCTTTGTAGGCAAACCAGACGTGTTCGAAATCTACCGCCGCCGGCCCGGCCGGGAACTCGACAGGCGCGCTCGGACTTTGTATCTCCACCTTTGTATCGAGCAGTCCAAAAATCCGCTCGGATGCAGCCATCGCCGACTGCAGGATGTTGTACTTCTCGCTCAGGTCCTGGATGGGACGGAAGAATCTCTGGCCGTATTGGAAAAACGTGACCAGCACTCCCAACGTGAGAGCGCCCGATCGGATCCGAAACCCGCCGTAGGAAAGCAGTAGCGCGAGTGCCAGCATGCTGAGAAACTCGACCACGGGATAGAACCATCCGTAGGCCGTGATGGAATCCTTATACGCTTCCATATGGTCGCGATTGATAGAATCGAACTCGCGGCGGCTGGTCTCTTCGCGATTGAAAAGTTGCAGCACCGTGATCCCGTTCACGTGCTCCTGGAGATAAGAATTGATCTTGGCCACCGCCACCCGTATGCGCCGGTAGCTCTGCTTCACGCTGCGGCGGAACAGCATGGTGACGAGCACCACAAACGGCATTACGGCCAGCAACAGGCCAGTCATGCCAGGGCTCAGCTTAAACATGGCAAAGACGACAAAGCTGAGCATTAGCAGGTCACCGATGATCATTACGAGCCCTGACGAGAAGAGTTCGTTGAGCACGTCAACATCGGTGGTGACCCGAGTGACCATGCGGCCCACGGGATTGCGATCGTAGTAAGCAAGGTCGAGGGTTTGCAGTTTGGCCATGAGCTCGCGCCGCAGATCGAACATGGCTTTCTGTCCCGTCCACTGCATCAGGTAGCTCTCTCCGAAATCGCAGGCGAACCCGCCCAGAATCGACAGCAGATAGACGAAGGAAATTTGGGCCAAGCCGATCCAGGCGTCGTTTGAAAGGAACGGGTCAAGCGGGGTCCACATCGGCTTGCCAGATGGCACCAGGTAGCGATCAACTGCCAGCTTGGTCAGCAGAGGTCCGATGATCTGAAACAAAGAATTGAAGAGCAGGAAAACGAGCGAGACGGCAACCACGCGCCGATATGGGCGCATGTAAGTCAGCAAGCGCCGCATGAGCCGCGAATCGTACGCTTTGCCGAGTGCCTCTTCTTCCACTCACACCAGTGTAGCGGTCGCCCGCAGCCGGCTTTAGGCTTTCGTCAACGTCTCTTTTACTTCCACAATCTGGTCGGCGTGGCGGCGAGCGTGCCCTGCAATCACGAGCAGCAATTCCGCGCCGTTCATCACTCCGAAGCGCGGGTGGTCCACCGACAGATGATACAAGTCCGCCTGACGTTCTTCGGCAAACCGGATCGTTTTGGCCCGCACGGCGTTGAAATGATCGAGGGCATGAGCGAGATCGGGATGGCGACCGGACGGATGCACGATCTCGGGAGCTTGGACCCGGTTCGCGCGGCTAGTAACGCGCGCCAGCAGGTCCGATTCCTTCTGTTTGTCCACGCTGGGAGAGTCCATCTTTTCGGCCTTCTCAAGAAAACCCAGAAATCTTTCTTCGACTAAGGCCACATGCTCCACGCATCCAAGGGCGGACCAACGGCCGGCTTCCGGGCTGGCATCGCCTTGGTGCGAAAGGCCGGCAGCGGCGGAGTTCAGTTGCTGCTTGCTGGACTCGAGGGCTTGCACGATCTCGCTTTTCGTGTCAGGTGTCATGGGAAGAATTTTATCAAACACCAAGAGTGTACTCGAAAGTGTAGGCGTGTTTCCCGTCCGCCATATCGATGGTCATATTGCCAGCGAGTCCCTTGAGATCGCCTGTGCCGGAATCGGGGACGACGATGATGGACAGTTCAGGCGTACCGCGCTTCATGATGCCGGTGTGCTGCAGGACGAAGGTCCCGGAGCGGCCATGCAAGGTGCCAGTAAAGCGCTCAATGGCGACGTAACCGGCCGAACCTTTGGTGTCCGTGCTGGCGGCCAGCATTTGGCCTTTGCTAGTGCCTTCGAGATCGCCATGGAAGGTCTTATCGAGAAGCATTCTGGCCGGCGTGTCGCCGGAGTCTGGCTCGCTGGGCTGCGGGATCAGCTTTACTTCGAAGTTTCCAAGTGCGTTCATAGTCATGCTCCTAAGGACGAAATAGGTCGGTCAGGTTCAATCGAAAGCCCAAGCAATACCGCGCGGGACATAGATCGCAAAATTCGGATTTATCTACAGCACGGGGGCGAAGAGGTCTGGGTGGTTTACCCGGACACTAGCACCATCACCATCGAAAGAGCCGATCCAAGCAGAGAGAGCTTGCCCGACGCTTTCCAGCGGCAAGGTTCGGGAGATCGAAAAACGCGCCAAGTGAAACCAGTGTTGTTGCCATAGTGATGCTCTTGCTTTCATTTTATTGAACCACTTGCGAGTGATGGTCATGTGTTGGTCCAGGTTAAGAATTCCAAAAGCCGCCTGCAGCCAGGATTGGCTGCCCTACAAAGCGGCAAGCCGCAAACGGTGATGCTTCCGAGTCTACGGATCAGTTCAGAACGTCCAAGAAGACACCGGCGGCGATAGGCTCGTCCACCGAACCAGGCGGCGCGAGAGCCGATTAACAAATCGGCTCGCAGGATGCCATCCTGCCCTACGTTTAATATTCCACGCCTATCAGGAATAGACCGCTAGGGGGAGCCGACTCACCCGGTCGGATTCCGCAGCCGGGCCTAAGCCGCGCTTCGATGTCAGCCTGGGTCAAATTCCCTTTGCCGACTTCTCGCAGCAGTCCCACGACATGTCGAACCATATGCTTCAGAAATCCCGAGCCGCGGATGCAATAAACCAGATGATCGCCCGTTCTCTGCATTTTCGAAGAATAGATCCGGCGAACCTTTGACCTAGGCTTGGCGCTGTGATCCGTTGCCGAGAAACACGTAAAGTCATGCTCGCCCTCAAGCACGGGCGCGACCGCAATCATCGCCTCATCCTGCAGCGGAAAAGGGTGATGGTACACATAACGCTTCTCAAAGGGAGGCACTATCTCACCCCTGAAAATCCTGTACTCATACGTTTTCGCCGTGGCATCGAAGCGGGGAT
>JANXQZ010000342.1 GCA_025353235.1 Bryobacterales bacterium | reverse complement strand
TTGTCAATCCATTCTGAAAGATCCCTCATCCGTCGCTAAGGGTTGGCATAGCAGTGAGACGCTTTCAGGGGGATGAGGGTCTGGAGATTGGAGGAGGGCCTGAATTTGGCGTCGGCACGAGCCTGACCGGATCGAGCGAATACCTGCAATCCCTCCGTTGAGTCGGTGACCCGGTCGTCAGGATTGATTTCGGGTACAGTTTCACCCGATCCGCGCCGAAAAGGCTCTGCAAATCCGTCGGTAAGGAATTCTATGCGCGCAGCGGGAGCAGATGCAGCGCTGCCACGTACTCCCTCAGCCTTGTGATGTTGCTGGCCACGCGAAGGATAATGCGCCGCGCATGATGCACCAGCCGACCTGCCGTATTGAAAACAGAAAGCGCAGCGTTTTCGGTCGCGCCTGCAATAGTTCCACCGGCAATGCCAGCCTCTTCAGAGCCGTCAGCACATTGTGCGTCAGGATCGACAGCCGCAGCCACGCCGCGTTGGCCCCGAAGCGCCCGCACGGCAGCACGCCCGCAGCCAGTTCGTTCGTCAGAACGGCGAAGTGCCGATCTTCCGTCCCTTCCTCCAGCAGCCCGCCCTGTCTGTGCCGGACGCGCACCGCCACGTAACGCAGCGGCTGCAGATCTTTCTGTTCGCTGTGCTCGCCGGGAACGAACACAACATCGGCGCACTCCCGCGTCACTTCCGCATCTGCCTTGCCGTAAGCCTCCCATTGCTCTTCTTTCACAGCTTTGACCGCCATGCGCAGCGCCGGGCTCATGCGCGCGCTGATGGCGAAGCCGATAAAACCCGGCGGTCCGTCTTCCCGTTTCTCGTTGCGCAGCCAATCCACCAGGCCATGTTCATGGCAGGCTGAATCGCCGCGGCAGTAAAACTCCTTTACCGTCGACGGCAAGGCAGCATAGGCCGCCTTCGCCACAGCCAGACCCTGATAGGCCGCGGGCACGTTGCCGTCCCGAAACTCGTCGGCCAGCACCAGATTCATTTCCGCCCACACCGCCAGCATCGGCTGATAGCCGCGCTCGCCTTCATACGTCCGCAACGCTTCCTGCTTGCGGCTGCCAATGATCGTCGCATCCTGGTCGATGGTGGCGATCCGCTGGTCCGGGCACCGTCGGCTCACTTCCCGCACCAGATCCCGATTCACTTCTCCCAGTCCGTGCAGAGCCGTATTTTCGCCCGGAATGTAAGCGATCTCCCCCAGGCTTCGCTGCTCTTTGGCCGATTCAATGTGAGCCTCGCTGTGAAACTCGTACAAAAAGTTGCGTGCCGGTTCCGGCGACGGGATCGCGTGGCCCAGCATCTCCTCAAGTCCTCCGTCGGCGCGCAGGTGTTCGAAATCGTCCAGACAGTCTCCGCCCACCCCGTTCAACAGGCCGAAGCTCTCCACAAAGGTGGCTTCATCGGAACCACGCTGTCGCTGCTTGATCTTTATATGTCGCGCCACGCTCTGCGCTACTTCCAGAGAGCGCAACGCACGGATCAGCAAAGGTGCTCCGCCAACTGACGTCAGCTTCTCCGCCGCCGGCTCCGGATCGATCTCAAAAAGAAAATCTGCTTCGGCGGGCGAGGACTTCGGCGTTTTGCGCAAGTGTCTTCAAGTCACTAGATTATTATTCTGTTGATACCTATACTATAATAACATTTTTGTGCCAGAATGGTTTATGCTCTTCACCACGATGCGACAGCCGCTGACACTGTCAGCGGAATAGAGGCAGGAATTGGAGAAGCTCAGTCGTTCCCGGACGCAAGAAAAGCGCGGGATACAGCACGCGGCTATACTGCTGGACGCCGCAGCCGGCATGAGTGACGGGGCGGTTGCCCGGCGAAACGGAGTGAACCGTCATACTGTCGCTCTATGTGCTCGCAAGTTCCTTCAGTTTGGGCTAGAAGCGGCGCTGGGGGAACTTCCCAGGCCGGGCAAGAACCGCTGCATTCCCGATGATGCGATCGCGTGGGCGTTGCACTGTGCCTGCCGGAAGCCGAAAGAGCTGGGCTACTCTTACGAACTTTGGACCTATGCCCTGCTGCAGCAACACATACGCAAGCACTGCCTACACGCCGGTCATCCCAGCTTGAGCGGACTGAGCCGTTCCAAACTGCATCGCATGCTGACACAAGGCGAAATCCGGCCGCACAAAATCCGCTACTGCGTGGAGCGCCGGGATCCTGAGTTCGAGCGGAAGATGGTCGATGTCTTGCACGTTTATAAAGAAGCGGCAGAGAGTCAACGCCGGTCTCAAAGGCGCACGCCGGAGGGGAAGGGTCGGCGGCTGGCCTAAGGCGCTAAGCGAAGCTGATCTAAAAAAGGCTCGGGCGCTGTTGCGCTCGGGCGATTACAGCAAGGTCCAAGTCGCGGAGGAGCTTGAGGTCAGCCGTCACACGCTCTGGCGTGCCTTGTCGCAGGAGGTGCCCAAATGATCTGGGCCGATGGCATGATTGTCCCGGCCAGTTTCCGATATGCCCACCCCTCGGGAAGACTCGCTGGCATCCTTCACGTGCAAGCAGATGGAGGTTTCGGGAACAATTCTTCCAGACGCAGTGTCAGAACGAACTGAGGCCATGGCTCGCGTAGGTCCGATCATTGCTGCTTTCGCGGCCCTCCTTTCAGGGCAAGCCGCATCAGGTAGGAGTTTGCTTGGGGGTACGGTGGCCACAGCATTGGTCGCTTGACCGTTCCCACTGGTTTCGCGATTGAAACCTACGACTACCGGGAAGGAATGGTGACGACCATCCGTTACACCGACGGGGCGTCCATTGTCCTGCAATCTGGCGGCATGTACCGAGTACCCATATTTCAGGACTCAAATCACAAACTCACTTCTTCGACGGATTTGGCGATGAAGACGATCAGGGTGGGGCAGATCGCCGGTTCGACGCTCTGCTGGCGTGAGGACAACTTTAAGTCTAACAACGTGACTGGCAAAGATCTCAGCCTCAGGGCCCTGTTTCCACCAAACATTGGCTACACCGGAGTCCCGGAGTCGCGGCGAGCCGAATTCGATAATGCGCTGGATTCGTTTGTGCGGGAGATCGAGCATACACACGATCAAGATCCGCAGCGAATCCGCTTTGCCAACCTGGTATCGAAGGTTTTTAAGCCCGCTTATCCGGTTGTCGCCCTGAAGAATGGGATTCAGGGCGCTGTGTGGTTGGACGCCGTTATTGGCAGGGACAGGCACGTGGCAAGTGTCCAATCGCTCAGCGGCAATCCGGCTCTGGTGGACGCTGCCGAGAATGCAGTCCTGCAATGGGTCTACAGACCCACCCTGCTGAACAGTGAGCCCATTGAGGTGATCATGAAGGTCTGCGTGCCTTTCATTCCTCGGCAGTCGAAGCAAATACTTTCACCATGCGCTCCGCCCAAAGGTCGTGTTCGCTAGAAGTGGCCTTATCGGAGAAGTGAATTCTGGCAGCGCCAGGGAACCAGTGCTCGTCAAAACGCATCCCGGTAAATCCAAGCCCGCCTATCGCGGTAGGGACCTCCATTGCTGAAAGCCCCCCGCACAGATCCCGGCGGGCGTGATTCACGCACCGGGC
>JANXQZ010000527.1 GCA_025353235.1 Bryobacterales bacterium | reverse complement strand
CTCAATCTGCGGAGTCTCCGCGTACACTCGGGCAATCTTGCTGTCGGTCGGATTGACCGGAACGATGCCCGGTATTTTGCTTCGCATGCGCGAGATCAAAGCCGAGCCATTGGCTTTCTCTTCCACATACTTGGCCCGCGCCGCAGGCCATTTCAGGCAAAACCGCTCGAATGCGGCTTCGGTGCCCACATAGTCCAGCCGCTCCTTCACTCGATCCAGCAGAAACTTGTCCGCGCCGCGACGTCCCCAGGCTTGCAAGGCTACGAAATCGCTGTTCTTCAGATCCTTAAACGCGCAATCCACCGAGATCACAACCTCGTCGAAGCGCTGCGGCAACAGCGTGGCTCCCGACGTTCCGCTTCTTGCTTGCTCCCAGTAGCGCCACCAGTGACGCTTTAGAATGCCGCCTTCCGCGGGCGAGGGACGTTGCTGCAGCTGTCCCGCTGCCGCGTAGCTGCCCATGGTCCGCTTGAGATCCGCGATCTCGGGTGCGCCGAAGCGTTCGGGCCACAACAGTTCGCCAGCTTGCTCGCGCGGATCGGTCCAGCCAATCGCCGTTACGCGCTCGCTACGCTCGTATTCGGCAGGCAAGCACAGGTGCTCCCATCCGCCCTGCTCCAGCACGTGGCCGCTCAAGTCCCGCTCATGGCAGCGCTGCATGACGATCACCTTGGCAGCCGTCCTGGGATCGTTCAGGCGCGTGGACATCACGATGTCCCACCAGTCCAGGGTGGCCTTGCGCACCGCATCGGACTCGGCTTCCTGCACGTTATGCGGATCGTCGCAAACGACGCGGTCGCCGCCTTCGCCGGTCGCCGCGCCCCCAACTGAAGTAGACAGCCGGTAGCCGGTGCGGTTATTCTCAAAGCGCGCTTTTGCGTTCTGATCGCCGCTAAGCGCAAAGCGGTCGCTCCAGTTGGATTGATACCAAGGCGATTCGATCAATCGACGGCACTTGACCGAATCGCGAATGCTCAGACTTGCGCCATAGCTGCTGAACAGCCACCGCCGCTGAGGGCAGCGCACCCATTCCCAGCACGGCCAAAACACGGAAACCAGCAGGCTCTTCATGTGCCTCGGCGGCACGTTGATCAGCAGGTTCCGAATTTCGCCGCGTGTGATCGCCTGGAGATGATCGGTGATGGCGTCAATGTGCCAGCCATCGATAAAGGGAGTGCTTGGCTCCACAATAGGCCAAGCCAGGCGCACGAAGTCGCGCAGGTTGCGCCCGGCCAGTTCCCGGTCGATCTCATTGGCCAGGAATGGCTTTGACAGCAATTGCTCGGAGCTGGCGAAGTTCTTCATCGCTGAGTTGAGTAAAGTCCGGTCTCGCCGCGATCTGGATCGGACCCCCTGCGGGCCCGCTGTGCTCGGTGTTCAGGAAGTCGCGGTAGCCGAGCAGGTTCTTGGACAGGAAGATGTTTGCGGCCGGATTGCCGGCGCTGGCGATCTTCCAGAGACTGCGCCGCAACGACACCCGGCCCTTCGCCTTGCCGCGATTCATCACGTCGTTGAACTCGGCCACCTTGCGCCGGCGCTCGATCGTGCGACTACTGACGGCGAACCAAGCGGCGATCTCCTCATCGGTGCACTGCATCGCGCACAGCTTCTCCAGTTCCTCCATGTCAATCCCAGCTTCGGGCCGGCCGGTCCTCTGATCAGGTTTCATGCTGCGATGCGCTGCCGTTCCGCGCTTACTTCCTCGAACGTGCGCCCGTCTCCATCCAATCGTGCGATTTTGCCCGAGATCTGTTGCCAGCGGATAACGGCGACGTCCACGTACTTCGGATCGAGCTCGATACCTATGCAGACTCTACCGGTCTGTTCGGCTGCGGCCAGCGTCGTTCCGGATCCAATGAAGGGCTCGTAAACAATCTCGCCTGCTTCCGTGTGATTCAGAATAGGGCGGCGCATCAGCTCCACAGGCTTCTGGGTCGGATGGTCACATTTCTCCTCATCCGATCCGCCCATGATGAACTTCGGCGAAGGCGAATCCCAAATCGTCGAGTTCTGGCCGGCCTTCCCAAACCAGGGCGCATTCTTCTTTCGCACATACCAGCACGGCTCGTGCTGGAACCAGTAGTGAGTCCTCGTGAGGACGGTTCTGCCCTTGTTCCAGATAATCTGCTGGTGATGCAGAAATCCGATCCGCAGCAAACCGTCCAGGACTTCGCGGGTGAACTTCGAGGCGTGCCACACGTACGCCACCTGCAAGCTCGGTAGCAGCGCGAAGGCATCCGACCAGTCCGCACGGGTATCAGACGAGATCGACGTATTGGTGTGACCGGCGGTGCGGTCTTTCATGTAGCTGGCTTGGGCCGGGCCACAGCCATTCAAGCCAGCGCGGTCCCGCCATTCGGAATCAAGCTCGATCCCGTAGGGAGGGTCGGTCACCATTAGGAACGGCTTTGCTGGGCCACAAACGCGCGACACCGCGTCCGGCTGGGTGGAGTCGCCGCAGAGTAGCCGGTGGCCGTCGCATAGCCACAGATCGCCCGGTTTCGTAACCGGCTGTTCCGGCACGGGCGGCACTGTGTTCGCCTGATCGTCATCGTGGCTGTTCGCGAATAGGAAGTCGATCTCATGCGGGTTAAAGCCGGTCAACTTCAGATCCATGTCGAGCGCGCGAAGCTCCTCCAGTTCCGGGGCAAGCAGTTCCATATCCCACTCGGCTTCTTCGTGGCTGCGATTGTCCATCAGCCGGTAGGCTCTGACCTGGGCGGGGCTGAGGTTTTCGGCTACATGGACCGGAACTTGATCAAGGCTCAGCTTTCGCGCAGCGAGGAGGCGCGTGTGGCCAC